>NZ_JBEJZY010000006.1:0-124850 GCF_040256935.1 Photorhabdus viridis | reverse complement strand
TCCAGCCCATACCGGGAATGAAGAGCGGCCGTTTATTCCGTCGCAAATCACCGTATTGCCAATCCCGGAAAAAGTGGGCAGCGATATTGAATCGTTGCCGATGCCGGAAGAGAAGGATTTCCGCGATTATATTCTGATCTTCCCGATCCCGAATATGCCGTCGGTGTATGTGTATTTGAGTAAACCGCCGGTGAAGTTGTTTGAGGTGGATTTGTACAGCAATTTTGCGGGCAGGCCAAGGAATGGGACACATGCGGATCATATGCCTTCGGCGGCGGCTGTTAAGGCTTATTTTAAACGGTTATATCCATTATTAGATGAACGTGAATTCAAGGAATTATCTGAGGATGTCGCTTCTATCATTATACCCGCAGAGGTACATCAAAAGCTCAGTGTTACCTATGAAGGGAGAAATACGTCTACCCAGATAGAACAGGATTCGAAGAATTTACGGGCAGCGCTTGATCGGGACTTTAATACGATAAAGCCAGTACTGAAGGAATATGGCGCAACAGAAGCACAACTTGAAGATGCCAGAGCCAAAATGCATAAGCTGAACCAAGAACAGGGGTTATACAAATAATGACAGTCAATGTTGAAGTGTTAATAAATAGTCTAGGGAAATCTTATCAGGAGATTTTTGATGAAGGGTTAATCCCTTATAAAACCAAGCCAACAGGCTTTTCTGGTGACGAGGTGGTATGCCTGGATATGGTAAAAGAGGGGGTATTTCTAGCGTTTTACCGAGAAGAAAAGCGTTTAAAAGAGATTACATTGACCTTGCTAAATGAAAAACCTCTATACCAATTTCCTAATGAGCTGCCACCTCCTTTGGTGTCTCAGATGTCACGACAGTGGGTTCATGAACAGTTTGGTAAGCCTGAGAAATTACAGCAACCACAAATAATAATGAAACGTCAGTTTGGATGGAAAGAGTTATATACATTACTTGATTTCCGCATTCCTACCAGTATGAAGATCTCTTATGACATGATGGAGCGGGTAAAATCAGTAACGTTTTTACCCACTACAGAAGTGCGTTGGTAGTTAATAGAAAGGAGGAGGTTTTTTCTTAAAAGCTTTTTCATTAGCGGTTTGAAAAGCCAAACCGCTAATGAATTGGCTTAACCAAGAATAGGAATTATATAAGTAATGGCAGTTAATATTGAAGCGTTAATTAATTGTTTAGGAAAAACCTATCAGGAAATTTTTGATGAGGGATTAAATTCCTTATAAAACGAAGCCAAGTGGTTTTCCGGGTGATGAGGTTATTTTCTTGGAAATGGTAAAAGAGGGGGGGGGGAGAGTTTTATAGTGAGGGGATGAATTAAAAATAAATTACGTTAACCTTATTAAATCTTCTATATCAAGGACGGATTTAACTCAATAAATGCAACTTTTCAGGAGGAGAGTAAATTACATTTAATCGAAAATCATAAACTATTAATAGCGAATTGAAAAGAAATCCGTGCGTAAAATAATACTATCCGAACAGATGGGTATTAAAATGCTTTTTCACCAGTTATTTTACGAAGAAAACCATAAAAAATAGGATAATAAAAAAAGGAATAAAGCAGTTAATCTGACAGGATTTAAGCCCTGAAAAAGGGATTGATTATCCGAAAAGAACAGAGTCAGTAAAGATAAAAAATGGATATGATTAGTATTGGTTAAATGTAAAATACAATATCCAATGATGATTAAACTTAACAAAAAGCAGACGTTAGAAGGGGTAAAAATAACGGTTAAAACTTTATACCAATTAAAACCATAAGTTAAAAATGACTTTTAATAACAATTTAAATAGCTTTTCATAATTCTGCTACACATGGCCTTCTTCAACCCATTGTTATATATGGAGTTATGGGTGGAATAAGATGTAGCGCTATTTTAGAATCTTATTTAAATCCTGTCTATAAAATAAATGAGACTTTTTAAAAAGAGAGTGGATTTCATTTAATCGAAAATCATAAACTATTAATACAGAGCTGAAAAGAAATCCGCGCGTAAAATAATACTATCCAACCAGATAAGTATTAAAGCGCTTTATCGTCGGTTATTTTACGGAGAAAACCATAAAAATAGCATAATAAAAAAAGGAATAAAATGGTTAATCTGACAGGATTTAAGTCCTGAAAAAGGGATTGATTATCCGAAAAAAACAGAGTCAGTAAAGATAAAAATCGGGTATGATTAGTCTTCGTTAAATGTAAAACACTATATCCGATGATGATTAAACTTAACAAAAAGCAGACGTTAAAAGGGGTAAAAACAACGGTTAAAACTTTATACCAATTAAAATCATAAGTTTAAAAAATGACTTTTAATAACAATTTAAATTCTGTCTATAAAATAAATGCAACTTTTAAAATGGAAAATTAATTGCATTTAATCGAAAATCATTAACTATTAATAGCGAGTTGAAAAGAAACACGTATGTAAAATAATATTATCCGAACAGATGAGTATTAAAGCGTTTTCCCGCCAGATTCGCAGAATGAGTGGCGGGAGCCAATAATTAACATCAAACTACAGATTAATTGCGTTGAAAACAGCCTTTGTCAAACATGAAAGCTGCTCTGGTTGAATAATATAAGGTGGCATCAGATAAATCAGTTTACCAAATGGCCTTATCCAGACACCTTTAGAAACAAAATGGTGTTGTAACACCGCCATATTTACCGGTTGTTTCATCTCCACCACCCCAATGGCGCCTAATACCCGAACATCTGCCACTTTTGCATGTAATTTTAATGGCATCAATTCAGTGCTTAATTGGCTTTCAATCGATTTAATGCGCTGTTGCCAAGGGCTTTCTAATAGCAATTTCAAACTGGCCTCCGCTACGGCGCAAGCCAATGGATTTCCCATAAACGTTGGACCATGCATAAAACAGCCGGCTTCACCATTACTGATCGTTTCGGCTACTTTACGGGTTGTCAGTGTTGCTGATAACGTCATATAGCCGCCAGTCAGCGCTTTACCTACACATAAAATATCCGGTTCAATTTCAGCGTGTTCACAAGCAAACAATTTTCCTGTACGGCCAAAACCGGTGGCAATTTCATCGGCAATTAATAGAATTTGATGCTGATCACAGAGCATTCTGACCTGGCGCAGATATTCAGGATGATAAATCCGCATTCCTCCGGCACCTTGTACAATCGGTTCCAGAATAACCGCAGCAATATCATTGGAATACTGCTCCAGCAAAGTACGGAATGAAATGATATCCCGTTCATCCCAAAGAGAATCAAATCCACATTCAGGTGATTCGGCAAACAGATGTGGCGGCAGATAACCTTTGTAGAGATTATGCATCGAATTGTCGGGATCACAGACAGACATAGCACCGAACGTATCACCATGATAACCGTGACGTAATGTCAGGATACGCTGACGTTTCTCACCTTTTGCCTGCCAGTATTGCAACGCCATTTTCAGGGCCACTTCTACCGCAACAGAACCTGAATCAGCCAGAAAAACGCACTCAAGCAATGGTGGCGTAATGTCCACTAATTGTCGGCAAAGTGCGATTGCGGATGGATGGGTAATTCCACCAAACATGACATGGGACATCTTATCAATCTGAATCTTAGCTGCTTGATTCAGTACCGGATGGTTATATCCATGAATAGCGGACCACCATGAGGACATGCCATCTATCAGCTTACGGCCATCCGTGAGTTCCAGCTCGACGCCAGAGGCGCTGACAACAGGATAAACCGGAAGTGGCTTGGTCATAGAGGTATAAGGATGCCAGATATGGCGCAGATCAAATTCAATATCGGAAGAAGTCATAAGGCTACATGTAAACTAATTTATTTAAAATAGGTTGACAGTATAACGGCATTATTTAAACTGACGAGACTTTTTTCACACTGGAGATGTCATTGTGACTGAACGTGAGCAATGGACAATTAAGCAGGCGCAAGAACTGTTTGATAAACCTTTTTTCGAATTATTATTTCAAGCGCAACAGATTCACCGTATGCATTTTGACCCGCAGCAGGTACAGGTCAGTACATTACTTTCCATCAAAACGGGCGCTTGTCCGGAAGATTGCAAATATTGCCCGCAAAGCTCCCGCTATAAAACTGGCCTTGAAAAAGAGCGGTTGATGGAAGTGGAGAAAGTGATTGATTCTGCCCGTAAGGCTAAAAACGCAGGTTCAACACGTTTTTGTATGGGCGCCGCCTGGAAAAACCCTCATGAACGGGATATGCCTTATCTGGAAAAAATGGTTAAGGAAGTCAAAGCATTAGGGATGGAAACCTGCATGACGCTTGGCATGCTCGAGGGTTCACAAGCGAAGCGGCTGGCGGAAGCGGGATTAGATTACTACAACCACAACCTTGATACCTCACCGGAATTTTATGGCAACATCATTACTACCCGGACCTATCAGGACCGGTTGGATACGCTCGATAAGGTGCGGGATGCGGGAATAAAAGTTTGCTCTGGTGGTATTGTCGGCTTGGGTGAGGAAATCCGTGATCGGGCTGCGTTATTGGTACAACTGGCAAACCTGCCAAAACCGCCGGAAAGTGTACCCATTAACATGTTGGTAAAAGTTAAAGGCACGCCGTTGGCTGATAACAAAGATGTGGATGCTTTTGATTTTATCCGCACAATTGCGGTTGCCAGGATCATGATGCCAGCTTCTCATGTTCGGTTATCCGCCGGTCGTGAACAGATGAATGAGCAGACGCAGGCAATGTGTTTTATGGCGGGCGCCAATTCTATTTTCTATGGCTGTAAGTTGCTGACAACACCTAATCCTGGTGAAGATAAAGATTTACAATTATTCCGAAAATTGGGCATTAACCCTCAACAGACTCAAACAGCATTCGGTGATAATCAGCAGCAACAGCACCTGGCAGAAGCGATCATCAATGCGGGTAACGAACAATTTTATAATGCGGCATTGTAATGGATTGGTCAGCGTATTTTTCCCGGCAATTATCCGAGCGTCGGGACTCTTCTCTATGGCGTCAGCGGCAGGTTAATCAGAAATCAGACGGGCGCTTCCTGTATACCACTGAAGGCAAATATCTTAATTTTTCCAGTAATGATTACTTGGGGTTAAGCGCAAATCCCGCAGTCATTTCCGCATGGCAGCGAGGGGCTGAACAATATGGTGTTGGCAGTGGGGGTTCAGGCCATATTACGGGTTATACAAACGCTCATCAGCAGTTGGAACAACAATTGGCTGACTGGCTGGGTTATTCAAAAGCATTACTGTTTATTTCAGGATATTCCGCTAATCAGGGGGTAATTGCAGCGTTAATGACGAAAACGGATCGGATTATTGCCGATCGCTTGAGTCATGCTTCATTAATAGAAGCTGCCATGCATTCATCCGCTCAATTACGTCGTTTTCGCCATAATCAACCTGCATCACTTGCGGATTTACTGGCAAAACCCTGTGTTGGGAAAACATTGGTGGTGACCGAAGGGGTGTTCAGTATGGATGGCGACTGTGCGCCGCTGGCCGATATTTATCAGCAAACTCGCGTTTCGGGTAGTTGGTTAATGGTGGATGATGCACATGGTATTGGTGTCTGTGGTGAACAGGGCCGGGGGAGCTGTTGGCAACAGAAAGTAAAACCGGAAATTTTGATTATCACTTTTGGCAAAGCGTTTGGATTGAGTGGCGCCGCGGTACTTTGCGATGAGCAGACGGCAGAATATTTGATTCAGTACGCCCGTCATCTTATTTACAGCACTTCTATGCCTTCGGCGCAGGCGCAGGCGATTTCTGAAGCGATTCGGCAGATACAATCTGGTGATGAGCTGCGCCAACAATTACAGCAAAATATTGATGACTTCCGCCGTCAGGCACAGAAACTGCCATTCAACCTGACAGATTCAACTACGGCGATTCAGCCATTGATTGTGAGTGATAATGAGTTGAGTGTGTCTTTATCTCAATATCTGCAACAAAAAGGAATTTGGGTTAAAGCGATTCGTCCTCCGACAGTGCCACCAGGCAGTGCCCGATTACGTATTACTTTGACTGCCAGCCATACGCAGCAGGATATTGATATATTGACGGAGGCGCTATATGAGTTTTGTAGCTGAATGTGTCGATAAGCGGGCTATTGCCGGCGCATTTGGGCGTGCTGCCGCCAATTATGATGTGGTAGCAAAATTACAGCAGCAAACCGGCGAATTTCTCATGCAACAAGCCAGTGGGCATCTTGGCAGATTGGTATTGGATGCCGGTTGCGGTACCGGTTTTTTTAGTCATCGCTGGCGGCAACAGGGGAGACAGGTTATCGCGCTGGATTTGGCATCAGGTATGTTAGCTCATGCCCGTGAAAAGCAGGCAGCAGATTATTACCTGCAAGGAGATATTGAACATTTAGGGCTTGCTGACAGCAGTGTTGATATCTGTTTCAGTAATTTGGTTGTTCAATGGTGTGATGATTTATCTGGTGTTTTAACCGAGCTTTATCGGGTAACACGCCCTGGTGGATTGATTCTATTTTCCACTTTGGCCCAAGGTTCATTACATGAATTGCAGCAAGCCTGGAGTGCGGTTGATAATTATCAGCATATTAATCATTTTCTGCCCCAGCAGATGATTAAAGATGCTTGTCAGGATTTCCGGCACCGTCTTATCAGTCAGGTTTATCGCCAACAATATCCGCATATATTGCCACTATTGGGTTCCTTGAAAGGGATTGGAGCGACTCATCTTCATTGTGGGCGACAGCAGGGACTGATGACCCGTGGGCGTTTGATTGCTTTAGAGCAGGCTTACCCACGGGAGGATAAACATTTACCTCTGAGTTATCAGGTTGTTTTTGGAGTTATTTATCGTGACTAAGAGCTGGTTTTTAACGGGTACAGATACCGAAGTAGGTAAAACCGTTGTAAGTTGTGCTTTGCTACAGGCTGCGACTAAAGCAGGATATAAAACAGCAGGTTATAAACCCGTCGCTTCCGGCAGTGAAATAACGCCGGAAGGTGTCCGTAATGCGGATGCATTGGCATTATTGGCGAACAGTTCTTTACCTTTGCAATATGAGGAAGTGAATCCGCTGGTATTCGTTGAAGCGACATCACCGCATATTGTTAGTGCTGATTTAAATCAACCTATTGATTTTTCTGTTATGTCTGCGGGGCTGCATCATCTGGAAAAGAAAGCAGACTGGGTTTTAGTCGAAGGCGCTGGTGGCTGGCATACGCCGTTATCGGAATCGGCGACTTTTGCTGACTGGGTGATTAAAGAGCAGTTACCGGTTATTCTGACCGTGGGTGTGAAACTGGGCTGTATTAATCATGCGATACTCACCGCAGAAGCTATCAAAGGTTCAGGATTATATTTTGCAGGTTGGATAGCGAATGAAGTTGAACCCGCAAGCAAGCGTCAGAAAGAATATCTGGCGACATTAGAACGCATGTTACCCGCGCCTTTATTGGGTACTATTCCTCATTTAACGCAAGAATATCTTAATTATTCAGGTGAATATATAGATTTTAAATTACTGGTTAATTGAATTATTCGGAGAGCATAAATCTATCCGGCGTCTCCGAGAGGCTTTTTTATCCGCAGCCGCCATGTCAGAATTTTAAAAACGCATTTATCTCGTCAGTCAAAAACCAGTGCACTATGGTCACGATCTTATTTTGCATGGCGCAATGATTGAAACGTTGAAAACCTATGTCAGAGTGCAGGAAACCCCTGGTTAGCTCCCCTTATATCGCCGCCCGATTGGGCGACGGTTTACGGGGCAATGGCTAAATTGGGGTTATTCTCAATGTAGGTAAACATTTCATCTATGCGTTAAGAGATACCTGCTATATTATACTTCAGCGAGTTTTTTATTGACCGTGGCATCTGAGGGTTGGTTTATATAACTCCTGAATATCTTTCTTACCAGATATATAGGGCCGACACCCAGAATAGAATAAACGACTTTAATTATAAATTGGGCAATAATCATTTCTTTTATGATATCGATGCTGAGAACACTATAAAAAGCAATTGAGCAGAATATTATGCTATCAAATGCCGAGGCGATGACAGTACTGGTTATCACTCTGAGGAAAAGATATTTTGAATTTGTGAGAGACTTTATTTTGCAAAGAAGATACGAATTTATATTCTCAGAGATAAAATAAGCAAGAGATGATGCCAGTAATATCGAGACGATACTATCAATTATACCGTTATAAGTTGCACTAAACTCCCATCCGGGAACACCTGGCATCAGTGCGGTTGCCCAAAGCCCCAGAACAAACAGTAAATTCGCGGCAAAGGAGATAATAATCGTTCTTCTTGCCAGGCGTAACCCATAGAATTCGTTTAGGATATCGACCAGAAGGAAAGTTATTGGGTAAATAAAAACGCCGGGTGGAGTGACGATATTAATAATAGGGACATGAATAGGCTTCACACCACATATTGTGGAGAAAATATAAATAACACTGAGTGCGACGCTGATGAGTAAATACGCTTGCCATGAACGCTCATGACGATCACCGAGTTCATAAGCTGTGACAATGTTACTGTGGCTGTATAATTTCCGATATAGCGTACTGAGTTCATGCCTGCTCAAATCTTCTGAAATATCACTATCGACCAGCTCTTTCAGCCCCATGGTAATGGTCTTGCCCGTCGCAAGTACCATGATATTGGCTGATAATTTACCGTACCGTGTAAATCCCAATAACTTAAATTTCTGGTTTGCAGTCATTTATAGCCTTTCTCCTACGATATAACCTAAAAATTGAGCGTATTTAGGGTATCTTCTGTCTATACTGTCATCATCTTTCTCTTGCCGAATAAAGAACCCGATGTCTTTAGAGTAGTACAGTAATGGGGCGTTAGTGACTAACGCGGGAGGGCGTTTTATGATGATTACCTCATCGGGTATAAATGTATCCCCTATTTCCGATTCGACTTTAATCGCCAGCATATTTGATTCATCGCCAAAGAAATAAGTCAGCGGGTACTCGGTAACAAGCTGGCCTATTTTTTTCCCGGAAACAGATAAAAATTCAGATTGTGGAATGATGGGGATGGCTGACGGATTTTTATTACCTTCAGTTGAAAGCGTTTCATTGAGGCGTTCTAGTTTTTCAAGGTCATAATTTTCTATTTCTTCACAGGAAACACCGAAAAAATCGGAGATCCGGAGGATAGTAGATTGTTGAACGTTATTAACTTGCCCTTCTAGAATTTTATAAATGGTCGTACGTGTTAAACCTGTTCGATTGGAAAAGGAACTCTTGGTTTCGCCACGGGTACGTATCAAATACTCTATATTCTTAATGATATTTGTTTTTCGCTGTGCATTAGATATTTTCATAAAAATCCTTTATGTAAAAATTACTGCATAACTATATATTACTCAATAATATTGTCCAGTATGAGAAAACCACTCATTGTAATAGTTTATTAATTTTACTTTAATATGTTATTTTTATGACTATTTATATTAGCACATCTTGTGTCGGAAAATGGGTATGGAGTTACATTTATATTTAAAAATAAAAGTTAAATCATAGTATTAAGTTAGATGCATTATAAAGTTTACATAAAAATGAACTTTATGTTTCTTTTTATGTTGACTTTATGGACTCTATTACAATAATGTTAAGTTGTGTTGATGTGTTTTCTGGCAGTCGGATAGCGTCAACCAAAGCATTATTCCTATTATAAATCCCTCGGGGAAGAGCTACTTCAACCTTCGAGTTTAAAAACTGGTTATTTCTTTTAGCACTAGGGAACCGCTGTAAAATAAGGAAATGAAATAAAAATTAGGACTTAAATTAGTAAATTAATTAAATGGTAACACAGTTAAATCACCGGGAAATGACAATATAAAAATGCTTGGGAACAGCAATAGATTAAAATTGTAGATGATAGGTACAAAGTAGGTCTTTCGATCGAAAATAGCCAGCAGAATATTGGACATTTTGTCAGGGCAATGTAGATCTGATATTTTTGTATCTATCGTTTTTTTTAAAACTCCTTATGGCGCTTATCTTGTAGAATAGGGGAATACTGATGTGAATTAATCTGCTTATCAAGGATATATTGTCTATCCTGGTTAAAAGATGAGTTTTACTCATATCAATAAGGTGGTTTTATTTTTCTGGCAAATGCTTATTAGCATCTCTTCTGGTGTAAACAGATTTGATACTGGAAAACTGTTTACCGGTTATTTCCATTGAATGAAAATTCTGCTGCGAAGTCGGTATGGTTTGTTGCTGGTTAAAAAAACAGTAAAAATTTTTACTGGTAGAGGATACCTCTTTTGTGGAATGATGCTGCAACCTCATACAGCTAATAGGGTTTGTAGAGTTATCCACTATTCCTGTGGATAACCTTGTGTATTAGGCTTAGAAAAGTTGCGTAACGCAAGAAAATACGCGGCTTTCATTAAGGTTGATGTTATTCTCGTCTTTGTTTTAATTTTATTTAATATCAATAAGATAACTAAAATCAAGCCTTGTTTGATCGGTGATGATGCTCTGTGTTGTCACCTTTCAGTCGATCATATAAAAAATGAAAAAATCAAGGTGATTTTGGGGATAACGTGGTATTTATTTTGATGTCAACCAATTTTTAGTTAATAGGGAAATGGTCCAAATTGAGCCGGTTTTTACAAAACTGACTTGAAGCTGGTTTTTTATCCAGTATTATAGACGGCTTAATGTTAGGAAAGTGAGATATCTATGAGTAAGGTGTTCAAATTACGTTCTGACTTCCAACCTGGTGGTGATCAACCAGAAGCTATTCACCGATTGCAGGAAGGGCTGGAAGACGGGCTTGCCCACCAGACTCTATTGGGCGTAACGGGGTCTGGTAAAACATTCACTATTGCTAATGTGATAGCGAATTTAAACCGGCCAACAATGGTACTTGCGCCTAACAAGACACTAGCGGCCCAACTTTACAGTGAAATGAAGGAATTTTTTCCAGAGAATGCGGTGGAGTACTTTGTTTCTTACTACGATTATTACCAACCTGAAGCTTATGTTCCCAGTTCCGATACTTTTATCGAAAAAGATGCTTCAGTAAACGAGCACATTGAACAAATGCGTTTGTCCGCCACGAAGGCTTTACTGGAGCGGCGGGATGTTATCGTGGTTGCATCTGTATCGGCTATTTATGGCTTGGGTGATCCGGACAGTTATCTGAAAATGATGCTCCATCTGACCAATGGCATGATTATCGATCAACGTTCCATTCTGCGGCGTTTAGCTGAATTGCAATATACCCGTAATGATCAGGCGTTTCAGCGAGGAACATTCAGGGTACGTGGTGAAGTGATTGATATCTTCCCGGCTGAGTCTGATGAGCATGCCTTGCGTGTTGAATTATTTGATGATGAGGTAGAACGGTTATCACTGTTTGATCCGCTGACGGGACAGATTGAATATCATGTTCCGCGATATACTGTTTATCCGAAAACTCACTATGTGACTCCTCGTGAGCGTATTATTCAGGCGATGGAAGAGATTAAAGTTGAGCTTGAGGAGCGGCGCAAAGTACTGTTGGCAAACGGTAAGTTGTTGGAAGAACAGCGTGTCGCTCAGCGTACCCAGTTTGATTTAGAAATGATGAATGAATTGGGTTATTGCTCCGGCATTGAAAACTACTCTCGTTACCTCTCTGGACGTGCGGAAGGAGAGCCGCCTCCGACACTGTTTGATTATCTCTCTGCTGATGGCCTGTTGGTGGTGGATGAATCACACGTGACAATCCCGCAAATTGGTGGGATGTACCGAGGGGATCGTTCCCGTAAAGAAACGTTAGTGGAATATGGTTTCCGTATGCCTTCCGCATTGGATAACCGTCCGCTGAGATTTGAAGAATTTGAAGCACTGGCTCCACAGACAATTTATGTTTCAGCCACGCCGGGTAAATATGAATTGGAAAAATCCGGTGGGGATGTCGTGGAGCAGGTGGTGCGTCCTACCGGTTTGCTTGATCCTGAAATAGAAGTTCGCCCAGTAACCACTCAGGTTGATGACTTACTGTCTGAAATCCGCATCCGGGCGGTGAAAAATGAGCGGGTGCTGGTTACTACGCTGACCAAGCGAATGGCGGAGGATTTAACTGAATATTTGGAAGAACATGGTGAGCGGGTTCGTTATTTGCACTCAGATATTGATACTGTCGAGCGTGTGGAAATTATTCGGGATCTTCGTTTAGGTGAATTTGATGTATTAGTAGGTATTAACTTGCTGAGGGAAGGGCTGGACATGCCAGAAGTTTCTCTGGTGGCGATTCTTGATGCTGATAAAGAAGGTTTCCTGCGTTCTGAGCGTTCATTAATTCAAACTATTGGGCGTGCCGCTCGCAACTTGCATGGTAAGGCGATTCTTTATGGCGATAAGATCACTGATTCAATGGCGAAAGCGATTGGTGAGACGGAACGTCGTCGTGCTAAACAACAAGTATTTAATCAAGAGCACGGTATTGTTCCAACAGGCCTGAATAAAAAGATCAGTGATATTCTGCAAATTGGTCAGCCTGCGGGTAGCAAAGGGAAGGGCAGAAGTAAGGTGGTTGCGCCGGAAGAATTCAGCAAGCTGTCCGCCAAAGAGCTGGAAAACAAAATCCGCGGGCTGGAAGCGAAAATGTACCAGCATGCGCAGGATCTTGAATTCGAGCAGGCGGCGAGTGTTCGGGATCAGGTTCAGGCATTGCGTGAGCAATTTATTGCCAATTCTTAATTAACCTGAACTTCGTTTAAGAAGGAAATTAAAGTGTCTGAGATACGATCAACGTTTTTGTCAAAGAACATTCAAGACATCGCAGTCCGCTCGATTTTTTGCTTAATATTCCTTCAATATAAAATAAAGTATGTTACCATCCGTCGATGAAGAGAAAAAATACACCAACGCCACATGACGCTGTTTTTAAACAGTTTTTAAGTCATATTGATACGGCCAGAGATTTCCTGGAGATACATTTGCCTGCTAAATTACGGGCAGTTTGTGATCTGGATACACTGCGGTTGGAATCAGGATCGTTTATTGAAGACAATCTGCGGGCGCATTATTCCGACATTTTGTATTCATTGAAAACGGCACGAGGTGAAGGTTACGTGTATTGCGTGATTGAACACCAAAGTTCCCCGGACAAGATGATGGCATTCCGGCTAATGCGTTATAGTATTTCAGCCATGCAACGACATCTGGAGCAGGGACATGAAAAATTGCCGCTGGTCATTCCGGTGTTGTTTTATCACGGGAAAGTACAGCCGTATCCCTGGAGTACCAATTGGCTCGACTGCTTTGATGCTCCGGTCCTGGCGAAGGAAATCTATTCCGGTCCCTTCCCGCTGGTCGATGTGACGGTCATTCCTGATGATGAGATCCTGACGCACAAACGGGTCGCGCTATTGGAAATGGTGCAAAAACATATCCGGCAGCGAGATATGGCGGAGCTGCTGCAAGAGTTGGTCATACTGCTGACGTATGATTATTATACGGATGAACAGTTAAAAAGCGTGCTAAACTACTTATTACAGGTGGGAGATACCGCCGATCCAGAGGGTTTTATCCGGCGACTGGCAGAACAGTCCCCGAGGTATGAGGAGGTACTGATGACAATAGCACAAAGATTGGAACATAAAGCACGTCAGGAAGGGCGTCAGGAAGGGCGTCAGGAAGGGCGTCAGGAAGGGCGCCAAGAGGCAACTTTAAAGATTGCTCATGCATTGCTGAACAGCGGAATCGATCGTGAAACGGTGATGAAAACTACCGGTCTGAGCCAAAACGAACTTGAGCAAATACGCCACTAACTCATGTTGAGAGTGCTTAACCAGCATTAGCAATTCTTGTTAAAAGAGGATGTTACGGTGACTGTCAAAACAATCACCGGAGTCTGAGTATCGACCGTGAACGGTGATGAAAATCACCGGACTGAGCCAGAGTGAGCTTGAACAAATGTCCGATAAACTTACTGGCTGATACGTTATCGGCATAAAAATGCTTGAATCAATGCACGAAACGCATAATAGAAGCTGCACATTTACATACCAAGCGATAAGACCGAGTCTGAATCTACGTGCCTCTGAAATCTCTATTTCTTAAGCAGAGCTGAGGTTAATTAACCAAGGTTTTGCAGGGTATTTTCTAACGCCTGATGCAGTAATTCACGGTCGTGGCGGTAGGGAATATCCTGTGCTTCCAGTATTTGTTGAGTGATAATCCGGTCGCTAAGTTCGCTGATATCTGTGCAGGGGCCAACAATGACCGCGTTAATCATCCGGCAGCCAATTTTGTTTTCCATTATTTCCAGTTTATCTTTCAGTGTTAACCCAGCGGCGGCGGTACTTAATTCTTTCCCAAGATTGCCGATATAAATCATACTGGCGTTGCTGCGGCGTAGTGCCTGAGTTAAATCTTCAAGTAAAAGTAATGGCATTAGACTGGTAAAGAAGCTTCCAGGCCCGATAATAATCAGGTCCGCCTGAGTGATAGCATCCAGCGCCTCTTTTGTCGCCGTAGCTGGAGGATAAATCATCAACTCCCGTGGAATACAATGCAACTGATCAATATTGACTTCGCCATAGATGGTATTGCCTTGATCATCTACCGCCATCAGGTCAACGGGTTGTTCAGACATGGGAATAAGATGAGAATTCACTTTAAGCAGGCTGCGGATTAAATTAATCGCTTCAAGAGGCCTGACACTCAGATGATCCAACGCCTTAAGCATCAGATTACCCAAATTATGACCTGCCAGTTCCCCATTACCACTGAAACGGTATTCAAACATTGCTGATGCAACGCTGGGCTCGGTAATGAGCTGATTTAAACAATTGCGGGTATCTCCCCAAGCGATACCGCCTTCAGAACGCCGGATCCTGCCGGTTGAGCCGCCATTATCTGTCGTGGTGACAATACCTGTCAGGCGGGAGCCTAATGATGAAAGAGAGGACATAACACGCCCCAGGCCATGACCTCCACCGAGGGCAACGACCCGATCTAAATCGGCTAATGTGCGGTTTCGCATAGAATTCCTGTTGCTGACTGAACTTATATTTACCGAGTAATTTTAGCGTAATTTATTATAAAACACGATTAACCGAAAAAGTGCCGTGATTTGGCGCAATATTTTAATTAATCAACGCCAATAGAACTGTCTGCTATTTGTTCTGGCATTGACTAAGTCATTGTATATTAAATTATATAACGAAAGTGGATGTTCGCCTTTTTCTTTCTTAAGCGCTAGAATTGATATTGAGAATGTCGTTTTACATTAAATCATAGATATTGAAATTAACTCCTAGCCTCTGCGTCTAAGTCACCGTTTTACACAGCGATATGATGCTTTGGCCGTGGCCACTGAGTCACCAGGATGTAGGGCGGAAATGCCCGCGTCTCCCATATTTGGAAAGGTGTTATTGTGGAACAACTCGTAGATGCTTTTGCCCGCAAATTTTATTATTTGAGGCTGTCGATTACCGATGTTTGTAATTTCCGGTGTACGTATTGCCTGCCGGATGGCTATAAACCCCGCGGGCATCACTCCTTTTTGACATTATCTGAAATCCGTCTTGTTGGCCGGGCGTTTGCCGATCTTGGTACAGAGAAAATCCGTTTGACGGGGGGCGAACCAACCATGCGTCGTGATTTCACAGATATCATTTCTGTTATCCGTGAGAATAAGTTAATCAGAACCCTTGCTGTAACTACCAATGGTTATCGAATGGAACGGAATGTTGCCGGGTGGAAAGAGGCGGGTTTAACCGCAGTGAATGTCAGTATGGACTCGCTTGATCCCCGTCAGTTTCATGCGATTACCGGACAAGACAAATTCTTTCAGGTGATGCGTGGTATTGATGCGGCATTTGCAGCGGGTTTCAGTAAAGTGAAAGTCAACGTGGTGCTGATGAAAAACGTCAATGACATCAGTCTGCCGGCTTTCCTGCACTGGATAAAAGATCGTCCTATCCAATTGAGATTCATTGAATTGATGGAAACCGGTGATGGCGGTGAAATGTTTCGCAAATACCACATTTCTGGCGAAACTATCCGGGAACGCTTGCTGCACGATGGTTGGCATCAGCTTCAACGCTCACGCAGTGATGGTCCGGCACAGGTTTTTAGCCATCCTGATTATCAGGGGGAAATTGGTCTGATTATGCCTTATGAGAGAGATTTCTGCCGAAGTTGTAATCGCTTGCGTGTCTCCGCAATAGGTAATCTTCACTTATGCCTGTTTGGTGAACAGGGGATACCACTGCGTGATTTGTTATCGAGTGAAGAGCAACTCAATGATTTGAAATTGCGCATTCAGGGGGGACTGCGCCATAAACGGGAAACCCATTTCCTTCATCAGGGTGACAGCGGTATCACCCCAAATCTTTCTGTCATCGGCGGTTAATTTACTGCCTAGTATTGTTATTTTTTCAGGAGCAAAGAATGTCTCAATTGACCCATATTAACTCTACTGGTGAAGCCCATATGGTTGATATCTCTGCTAAAGCCGAAACAGAACGTGAGGCGCGGGCAGAGGCTTTTATTGAAATGACGCCGGAAACACTGGCAATGATTATTGACGGCAGCCATCACAAAGGGGATGTCTTTGCAACAGCCCGGATTGCGGGTATTCAGGCGGCAAAGCGCGCATGGGAATTAATTCCGCTTTGTCATCCATTACAGCTAACGAAAGTCGAAGTTCAGTTGGAAGTGCAGACAGAATATAGCCGGGTGAGAATTGAATCCTGCTGCCGTCTGACAGGAAGAACCGGCGTTGAAATGGAGGCGTTGACAGCGGCATCCGTCGCGGCGCTGACTATTTATGATATGTGTAAAGCCGTACAGAAAGATATGGTCATTGGGCCGGTTCGTTTGCTGGAGAAACGGGGTGGGCGATTAGGGCATTTTAAGGTGGAATAATGATTAAAGTACTCTTTTTTGCTCAAGTACGTGAGCTGGTAGGGACTGATTCACTGGAGCTGGATAGTCATTATCCAACCGTTGAGGGCTTGAGAAAGGCATTAATATTAAAAGGTGAGCGTTGGGCAATGGCGCTGGAAGATGGAAAACTCCTGTCAGCAGTAAACCAAACTTTTGTTCATGGCGGGCATCCATTACAGGATGGTGATGAAGTGGCTTTTTTCCCACCGGTAACTGGGGGGTGATTAATGGAAAACACGCGTATTTTTGTTGGCCCGGAAAGTTTCAGTGTAGGGGATGAGCACCAATGGCTTTCTCAATGTGATGAAGATGGGGCTATCGTCACTTTCACGGGAAAAGTTCGTCATCATAATCTGGGTGACCGAGTGAGTGTACTGAGACTGGAACACTATCCCGGAATGACGGAGAAAGCGTTACAAAATATTGTCTCCGAAGCACGGGATCGCTGGTCATTGCAACGTGTCAGCGTTATCCATCGGGTAGGCGCACTTTACCCTGGTGATGAAATTGTGTTTGTTGGTGTGACAAGCGCCCATCGTCATATGGCTTTTGAAGCTGCTGAATTTATTATGGATTATTTGAAAACAAAGGCGCCTTTCTGGAAAAAAGAGTCCTTGTCTGATGGTGAACGTTGGGTTGAATCCCGCGAGAGCGATCAAGAAGCGGCGAAGCGCTGGTTATGAAGGCATTTTCTATTTTTGCGAAACGCTTCGAAAACTGATCAGATAGATGAACTGCTATACAAGTAATTATTGAATGGTTAATTGTTTTGATTATATTCTGTGATAATGTATAAAACTTGAGTGGGTTGTTGATATTAAAACAGCCCGAATTTCTAAACACTGTCATAGAAGGTAAGCGCCATGGATCGTTATCCACGCTCAAATGGTTCTATAATCCAGCAGGCTGGAACCGGCCTGCAAACTTATATGGCCCAAGTTTATGGTTGGATGACTTGTGGCCTGTTGTTAACAGCGTTTGTGGCTTGGTATGCGTCACAAAGTGAGGTTGTTGTTGCATTTATTTTCTCAAACTCAATTGTTTTCTATGGGCTGATTATTGCTCAATTGGGACTGGTTTTCGTTCTTTCCGGTTTGATTAACCGTATGAACGGTTCATTAGCGACAGGGTTGTTTATGCTGTATTCAGCTCTGACTGGGCTGACGCTTTCCAGTATTTTTAAAATATATACTGGTGATTCCATTGCTACCACTTTTGTTGTGACTGCGGGCATGTTTGGTGCGCTGAGTTTTTACGGCTATACCACCAAGCGTAGTTTGAGTGGCCTTGGCAGCTTCCTGTTTATGGGGCTTATCGGCATTATTTTGGCTTCTCTGGTTAACTATTGGTTAAAGAGTGAAATATTGATGTGGGCGATAACCTACATTGGTGTGGTTATTTTTGCGGGCTTGACCGCTTACGACACTCAAAAACTGAAAGAGATGGGTGAAAATCTGGATGTGAATGATAAAGAGAGTCTGCGTAAATTCTCTATTGTCGGCGCGCTGACCCTGTATCTGGACTTCATTAATATGTTCTTGATGCTGCTGCGTATTTTTGGCGATCGCCGTTAAATTCATCTATCTGTTTCTGATAAAGCCCTGCATAATTGAAATGCAGGGCCGTTTTTATCAAGCAATTTTCCGCCTGAATAACCAATAGGCAAGATTCCCGGTCGTGACAGTGATTGCCAGAAGGGGCCACAGGCTTCTCCAGATAACAGCGAAATTGGCATCTTTGAGATAAATCTGCTTGGTTATGTCATTAAAATGCCAAATAGGATTAACCCAGGTGAGATCTTGTAACCATCCAGGCATATTTTCAACCGGAGAAATATAACCGGAAATCAAGATGGCGGGCATGATAAAGACAAATACGCCAATAAACGCCTGTTGCTGAGTGTAACAGAGAGAAGAGATTAACAAGCCAAATCCCACCAGAGATAAGCTGTATATCAACATGGATAAATAGAACAGCGGTAGTGAGCCAGAAAATGGGATTTGATAGCAAAAGATGCCAATAGCCAACACTAAAGTCGCCTGAAAAGTAGCTACGACTACAGCAGGAACCGCTTTACCAATGAAAATCTGCCAGGTGGTCATCGGTGAAACCAGTAATTGGTCCAGCGTTCCTTGCTCTCTTTCCCGGGCAATTGACAATGCAGTGACCGTTAATATCCCGACCGTGGTAATCAGTGCAACCAGAGAAGGTACGACAAACCATTTATAATCCAGATTGGGGTTATACCAGTTGCGGATCACCAATTCACTGTTATTGGCTTTCGGCATATTACCCATTAGCTCCTGTTGATAGTTCAGGACAATTTCCTGGATATAGCCGGCAGCAATTTGGGCACTGTTAGAATTACGACCATCCAGCAGTACCTGAAGAGAAACGGGGTCATGGCTGGCAATTTTAGCACTGAAATCTTGTGGGAAACGAACCAGTAGTAAGGCTTTTTGGTGATCGATTATGGGCTGTATCTCTTGTGAATGGGTTAATAATATCACGTCAGGAAATGCTTTTGATTTTGCCAGTCGTTGAGTCAGCTCGATAGAGGCTTTACCTTTGTCCTCATCAAAAATAGCAATGGTGGCGTTAGTGACATCAAGCGTTGCTGATAGTGGAAATAGGATCATCTGAAAGATAACCGGCATAACCAATATGGCCCGTGTCTGCGGATCTCGGAGAAGAGACTGTAATTCTTTAATAATCAGTGTGTAAAGACGATAAAACATGGTAATTCCTTCTTAATCCAGGCGCCGCGGGGTTTTCCATGCAGTCAGGCCAATAAACAAAATCGCGGAGGCAATCAGCAGTAACAGGTTTATCATCAATATCGTACTGATATTTCCAGCCAGAAAAAGTGTGTGCAGGCTGCTGACAAAATAACGGGCAGGAATGAAATAGGTCACGGCCTGAATAAACGCAGGCATGCTGTTTATTTCAAAAATAAAGCCGGAAAGCATAATTGCAGGTAGAAAGGCGACATTCAACGCTATCATTGCCGCATTAAATTGGTTGCGTGTAATGGTAGAGATTAAAAGCCCGATACCAAGGGCAGTGGCCAGGTAGAGACTGGTGATTGCAGACAATATCCATAGCGAGCCTCGATAAGGGACATCCAGCACAAATACAGCCACCAGCATACAGAGCGTCATGGCGAGCGATCCAAGTACTTGATAAGGCAAAAGTTTGGAAAGCAGTAATTCGGTACGGGTAATTTGGGTGGAAAGCAGGGCTTCCATCGTACCGCGCTCCCATTCACGGGCAACAACCAATGATGTCAGAATGGCGCCAACGACGGTGATGATAATGGTGATTGCGCCGGGAATGATGAAATGCTGGCTGATGGTTGCGGGATTGAACCAATAACGGACTTGCATATCAATCAATGGATTAGCCGGGTTTCCCTGATCCTGCCCCCTTTGTTGCAACCAAATCTGCCATACGCCTTTGGCGTAATTTTGCACAAAGCTTGCGGTATTCGGTTCACTGCCGTCAGTAATGACTTGAATTTGTGCTTTACCATCAGAGCGGGCAAGTTGAGCATCGAAATTCACAGGAATGACAATCAGCCCACGTATTTCTCCTGATTGCATCATATTAATTAATTGCTGACGGTTATCGCTGATTTTAGGATCAATATAGGGCGAACCGGCAAAAGCCTGTATTAACTCGCGGGCATCTTCACTTTGTTGTTCTACAAGAATACCAATACGGACGGTGCTGGAATCGAGATTAATGCCGTATCCGAAGATAAATAGCAGAATCAGTGGAATGACAATGGAAATTAACCCGCTGGTGGGATCACGTAAGATCTGTTTTGTCTCTTTGATACAAAGTGCTTTCAGTCGCCACCAGGAGAAGCGGACAGCCTTCTGTGGAGCATGTTGCTTTGGATTGCTCATTGCGGCTCCTCGTCGTAATTAACGACCAAATCAATAAATGCCTGTTCCATTGATGGATCAGGATTTTCATCGGTAGCGACCAACTGTTTCAAATCGTCCGGTGTGCCGGCGGCAATCAGTTTACCGCGAAATACCAGCCCTATCCGGTCACAATATTCGGCTTCATCCATAAAGTGGGTGGTCACCATAACCGTGACGCCTTTATCTACCATACCATTGATATGTAACCAAAATTCACGTCGAATTTGCGGATCGACGCCCGAAGTCGGTTCGTCCAAAAACAGAATATCTGGTTCATGCATCAGTGAGCAGGAAAGGGCAAGGCGTTGTTTATATCCCAATGGCAATTCGTCGGTTGTCTGATGTAAAACAGATTTGAGATTGAAGGCTTCGACCATCCCGTCAATTTTCTCTTTTTGTTTACGCCCTTGCAGGCCATAAATGCCTGAAAAGAATTTCAGGTTCTGTTCAACTGTCAAGTTACCGTACAGTGAAAATTTTTGCGCCATATAACCCAAATGCTGACGGGCTTTCCCGGAACTGGTTTTCAAATCCATCCCCAATACCAGCGCTTTACCGCCAGTCGGCACCATGAGTCCGCACATCATTTTAAACGTCGTGGATTTACCGGCGCCGTTTGGACCTAGCAGGCCAAAAATTTCTCCGCGTTTTACCTGAAAATCAACATGATCAGTGGCAGCAAAATCACCAAATTTCTTGGTTAAATCCTGTGCTTCAATCACGGTTTCTGTGGGATTAGCGTCAATCTGCGGCATGATTTCCGCTAGTTCTGAATGGCGGGCAGGATCACCGCCGAGTAAATCAATAAAAGCATCTTCAAAGCGGGGAGCCGCTTTAATGATTTCAGCATCAGGTAGTTTAAGCTGATTAAGCAGTTCTTGCGGTGAGACATCAGGCTTAAGAATAAGACGAACATATTTTCCCTGGATCACGCCATCGGTTACCTGTGGCAAAGTAAGAGCGCGTTGCAGTGTTTTTCTGCGGGAATTCTGTTTGGCGCCAAGCAGGAAAGAACGTCCGGACATCGTTTGGGTCAGTTTCTGTGGTTGACCGCTATAGAGCAACTTTCCTTGGTTGAGTAGCAGGACATCGCGGCACCGCTCAGCTTCATCCAGGTAGGAAGTACTCCAGAGGATCAGCATGCCATCATCTGCCAGCTCGTGAACCATCCGCCAGAGTTCGCGGCGGGCTATTGGGTCAACACCTACTCCGGGTTCGTCCAGGAGCAGAACTTTGGGCTTGCCGAGCAGAGTACAGGCTAGCCCCAGTTTTTGCTTCATGCCGCCTGAAAGTTTGCCTGCCAGTCGTCCGGTAAAATGGGTCAGGTCAGTAAAAGTGAGTAATTGTTCATAGGTTTTTTTACGTTCATCACCCAGTACACCGCGCAGATCCGCATACAGATTCAGGTTTTCTAAAACCGTCAGATCTTCATACAGGCCAAATTTCTGAGGCATATAGCCCAGTTCAAAGCGTACCTGTACACCATGTTTAATCGGATCAAGCCCCATTATTTCAATAGAACCACTATCTGGTTTCAGTAAGCCAGCCAACATGCGTATCAGCGTGGTTTTGCCTGCTCCATCCGGCCCCACCAGCCCGGTAACAGAGCCACCGTAGATCTCTGTGGTCAAGCTGGATACCGCAGGATTATTCAGGCCAGGAAAAGTTTTCTCTACTTTTTCTAACTTTATCGTGTATACAGAGCTGTTCATTACAGCCCCTTATGCGTCTGAATCAGAAAAATGCAGGGTAATCGGCATACCTTGACGCAGGGAATCATCCGGGTCAGTAACGATAATGCGTAACCGATAGACCAAATCGGTGCGCAGATCAGGTGTCTCTACATTCTTTGGTGTAAATTCTGCTGTTGGTGAAATAAAGCCAATTTTACCGTGATAGGGCTGATCTTTACGGCTGTCAGTGTAGAGTAAAATTTCACGTCCTGGTGTTGCTTGTCCAAGATGGCTTTCACTGATATAGGCTCTTACCCAAACGGGATGGGTCAGAGAAAGCGTAAACACGGTATTGCCCGCTGCCAGCATGGTGCCCGGTTCAATGGCACGGGTCAGGATAGTCCCGGATGAGGGGGAAGTCAGGTGAGTATCTTGTAAGTCTAGTTCAGACTGAGCAACAGCCGCTTCGGCTTGAGCAAGCTGGCCTTTGGCTTCTGCAATTTCTTCTTTACGGTAGCCGGTTTCGAACTGATTCAGTTTATCTTTCGCCGCTTGTAACGCAGCCAGCGCCTGATTACGGTTAGTTTTGGCATTGTCCAGCTCGTTGGCTGAAATCATTTTACTTTGCCATAAACCTTGCTGGCGTTTGAAGAAACTGTCAGCAAAATGCCAGGCGGCCTCGCGTTGTGTCACTTCTGAACGCACTTGCGCAACTTCTTCCGTGCGATAACCCTCTTCCATCATAGCCAGACGTGCTTTAGCGCTATCGCGTGTGGCTTTCGCTTTATTGAGCGCGTTAATAAATGGCGCATTGTCCAGCAGGCCGATCACTTGATTAGCATTGATAACATCACCTTCATCAACTTGCAGACTGGCAAGTTTACCACCAACCCGGAAGCTGAGATTGACAGTGCGTATATCTACGTTGCCGTAGAGTGTCAGTGTTTTATCATTTTTATCTTGATAATAGTAACTTCCTAAAATAGCGCCAAGAATAACAGCAACGATCAGTATTGCGAGGGTGAGTTTCTTGTTGTACATGATGTTCCTTGTTCTTTTATTTATTTGAGTTATATTTTTTCAGTCCATTCAGTAATAAATCAATATGCTGGATGAGGATCTGATCAATTAATTTGTATTCTTCTGTCCCGATATTATTCCAACCTGTCTGACGTAATAAGGTTTCCTGCGCCATGCGGAAAGAGATGATTTCACCCATCAGAGCATGAGTATGGAGCATAGTAGAAAGTTGATGTTCATCGGCGTCGATATAGCTGGCGATTAATTTATTTAACCTGTTGTGGAGAGGAGCCAGTGCCTGCTCATGGATTAGGGTATAAGCATCAGTGGGTGCGAGTTGCTCTCTGGCCATGATCCGGCTGATATTAATGCTCTCTTTTTCAATCATCAGGCGGTTAACGCCAAGAAATCCTTCGTGAATCATCCGCAATATATTGTCTGATGAGTAAGGTACTGGTGATGAAAAAAAATCATCAATTTCTTTAAAAAGATGAGTGAACTCAGTCTTGATGGTGTCAGTAATATACTGGGCGACTGCCTGATAGAGCCCCTCTTTGGAGCCAAAATAGTAAGCTATGGCAGCAATATTCTGTTGAGCGCGCAATGCGATTTCTCTGGTTGTCGCGCCGGTTAATCCTGATTTACCAAAAATTTCAAGAGCGGCTTCGAGTAGCTGCTGTTTGGCTTGCCCGCCTCTGGGGGTTTGGGTGTTGTTGACTGACATGGACATGAATCCTATTGGAAATAATCAAAAGACTTAAACAAAATATCAATCAAATGGCAAACTCTATACTTATAGTAAATCAATGTAAATTGCATAAAAATGTCGTGGATCATGAAAACTACGGGGCAAATACCTGTAGTTTTAGTTGCATTATCAGAAAGTATATCTGGTATAATAGTTAAGATATGGAGCATTGCAGTTTGTGTTTTTTCCTTTTGTGGTATTTACCGCGTCTGATTTTCTTCCCATAAAACTGCCCCTGAATGTAGTTCAGGAATGGTGAAGTCTGGAGCATTTCTTACTTATGAGTTTTGAATCACTTGGCTTAAGTGCTGATATTTTGCGTGCCATTGAAGAACAAGGTTATTCAGCGCCAACGCCAATCCAACAGCAGGCAATCCCTGTTGTATTAGCAGGTAAAGATTTATTGGCGAGCGCTCAGACAGGCACAGGTAAAACTGCGGGTTTTACTTTACCCATGCTGCAACGGCTTAATGACTCCCCTGTTCAGATGAAAGGGCGCAGGCCGGTCAGAGCGTTAGTCCTGACGCCAACCCGTGAATTGGCTGCTCAGGTTGGTGAAAATGTACGTGACTACAGCAAGCACCTCAGACTTCGTTCTTTGGTGGTTTTTGGTGGTGTCAGTATTAACCCTCAGATGATGAAATTGCGTGGTGGTGTTGATATTTTGGTCGCGACACCGGGCCGCTTACTGGATCTTGAACACCAGAATGCGGTTGATTTATCGCGGGTGGAAATTTTGGTATTGGATGAAGCCGATCGTATGCTGGACATGGGTTTTATCCATGATATCCGTCGAGTACTGAATAAGTTGCCACCGAAACGGCAAAATTTACTATTTTCTGCTACCTTCTCCGACGATATCAAAAATTTAGCCAATAAATTATTGCATGATCCCGTCAGCGTCGAGGTTGCACGCCGTAACTCCGCTTCTGAACAGATTGAGCAATTTGTTCATTTTGTCGATAAAAAGCGTAAAGGCGAGCTGCTTTCTTTCCTGATTGGCAGCCGTAACTGGCAACAGGTTTTGGTCTTTACCCGAACCAAACATGGCGCAAATCGTCTGGCAGAACAGTTAAATAAGGATGGCGTAACCGCTTCAGCTATTCATGGCAACAAAAGCCAGGGGGCCAGAACTCGTGCGCTGGCTGATTTTAAAGATGGCTGCATCAGGGTGCTGGTAGCGACAGATATTGCCGCCCGTGGTCTGGACATTGATCAATTGCCTCATGTCGTGAATTTTGAATTGCCTAATGTCTCTGAGGATTATGTCCACCGTATTGGTCGTACCGGTCGGGCAGATGCGACAGGGCAGGCGCTTTCTCTGGTATGTGTTGATGAGCACAAATTGCTGAAAGATATTGAACGCCTGCTGAAACGGGAGATTCCCCGTATGGCGATCCCCGGATATGAGCCGGACCCAACCATCAAGGCTGAACCTATTCAGAATGGTCGCCAGGGGCGTGGCGATAATCGGCAGAAAAATAGCCATCGCCGTTCTGGGGCACCTTCGCGTCAGCGCAGCCGTAATCATGCGGATACACCAAATAAAGCGTCTGGCGCCAGAGGTTAATCAATGCGGGTTTTGCTGGCTCCGATGGAAGGGGTGCTGGATTCTTTGGTCAGGGAACTTCTGAGTAACGTCAATGAGTATGATCTGTGCATTACGGAGTTCTTGCGGGTTGTTGATAGCCTGTTGCCGGTAAAATCGTTTTATAAGCTTTGCCCTGAATTACGTAACCAAAGCCGGACGCCGTCCGGCACTTTGGTGCGGGTTCAGCTCTTGGGCCAATATCCGCAATGGTTGGCGGAAAACGCTGCGCGGGCGGTTGAATTAGGCTCCTGTGGGGTTGATTTAAATTGCGGTTGCCCATCAAAAACGGTCAATGGCAGTGGCGGCGGAGCAACGTTGCTGAAAGATCCTGAATTGATTTATCAGGGGGCAAAAGCGATGCGTGAAGCGGTGCCTTCTCATTTACCTGTGACGGTTAAGGTTCGGCTGGGTTGGGATAGTGGTGATCGACAATTCGAAATTGCTGATGCAGTACAACAGGCGGGCGCAACGGAAATAACGATCCATGGGCGAACCAAAGAGGATGGTTACAAAGCGGAACGTATTAATTGGCAAGCGATTGGTGAAATTCGTCAGCGCCTTGCTATTCCGGTGATTGCCAATGGTGAGATTTGGGATTGGCAAAGTGCGCAGGATTGTATAAATGTGACAGGCTGTGGTGCTGTCATGATTGGCCGTGGAGCGCTTAATGTTCCTAATTTGAGCAGAGTGGTGAAATATAACGAGCCAAAAATGCCTTGGCAGGGCGTGGTTCAATTACTGCAAAAATATGTCCGGTTGGAAAAGCAAGGTGATACCGGGCAATATCATGTTGCCCGGATTAAACAGTGGCTCGGTTATTTGCGGAAAGAGTATGAAGAAGCGTTAACACTCTTTGAAGAGATAAGGAAATTAAAAACGTCTGCTGATATAGCGCATGTGATCTCTTTGATGTGACTGGTGATTAAGAGCAGCTTAGAAGCTATTCTATATGGAACCTTTAAATAAGGTTCCATTTTTATTAAATTAAAAAAGGTTCGATGAAGACAAGATTATCTGGTATCGACTGCGTCATATTGAATCATAGATGAGAAAAGATGGTTAATATTGCGGGAGAGGCCATCATTAATCACAACAATATCATAATTAGTCGGCGGATTAGAGCTATCATTAACTTTAACGAAACTCATATCATACTCTTTGGCATATGCCTCGATATGTTGAAATACGAGTTGTTCAATAAAACCTGGAGAAGGATCTAACATAGGTGTAGTGAAAGGCAGATCTGGAAAAAGTTGGGTGTAATTTTTATCCTTCACCAGTAAAAGAAAACCGCTAACGGGCAGATATAATACAGAGTAGAGAGCTTTAATTTGTTCTAATCCTTTTGTATGCCAGGCTAGGGTAACGATATCTGTACGGTTATGGATCCTGAGAAATTTACTTTCATAGCTCGGTAGAGATGTTCCGTTAAAAACAGACTCGGTATAGGATGCAAAGATATCGTTACCGGCAGTTGGGGCAGCAAAGGAGCAAACGTTAATACGAATATTATTGTTGCCTTTATCAAGGTAGCGCCTCTTTAAGTACAATCCAATAGTCGAAGCCATTACACCGCCTAAACTGTGCCCTGTAAGAGTAATATTTTGTATCCCGTCTTCCAGAGCAATTTTATCAATTGCATCGATTAGTGATTCCCCATAACCAGGCGTGTTATTACTTTTTATTTTGTTGATAATATAGTCTAATGTTACGTGTATTCCCTTTGAAATTTTTGCATTTTTAGGGGCTTTTGAGTCCCAAATTGACCAGTTTTCAGTTTTACCCACATTAAAATTTTCATCATACCAGTTGACATCAGACCATGATCCGCGAATAACAATTCGATAGTCATTTGGGGTTTTGAGATCTTTCACCATGAATAAAACGTGGTCATCTTTCTTATCGACAACACTTGTTTTCTTGTCAACACTGCCTACACGAAAAACAGCAGGTCCCCAAACAAGAGAGAATCTATTTGCTGTTGCTTTACTACTTGCTAATGATTTTTGAATATTTTCTGAAACGAGAGCGGGCTCTGGCTCGGCGGTTATTAAACTTCCTGAGCTAACAATAAAGCCTAACGCAAGATTTATTTTTTGATCTTCAAAAGAAATAGTCATTTTTACTTCCAAATTTTTAAGATGATAAATATTGATCTGATATTTTAACTTAAACATCAATAACCAACGCTTTTGGTATTTCATTTAAATAAAAACAGAGTTAAGGTTAATAGTAATCTTTAAATCTGCCGGATGGGAGTATATGATTTTTTAATGTTAATTTATTTAACAAAATAAATTATCGATAATGAACTTTAAAATAACGGATAAAAATTATGCTGTGTTTTTTTAATATTCCCGATAGAAAATAATTTATATGGGTATCTACAAAGTTGAGTGATAATGGATTGGCGTTATTTTGTTGATATATGGATAAAATAATTTCCTTATTCAATTTAAGAATGGTTTATTGAAACTAATGGAACCTTTAATAAAGGCTCCATTGTTTCTAATAAAAAAATAGATAAAATAGAACAAAATTATGTAATATTGATTTTACCTTTGATTAAAAATGAGAAAATATCGATAATACTTTGCAATAGGGTATCGTTAATCACAACAATATCGTAATCAGTAGGTGGGTTTGAACTGTCATTAGTGGCTATGAAACTCATTCCATACTCTTTGTGATATGCGTGAATATGTTGATTTCCTATATTAATAAATAAGTCTTCGAGGGACTTTATCGGTATCGTCGGAATTTCTGAATGAAAAGGTAAATCTGGGAAAATTTGAGTGTATTTTTTATCTTGGACAAGAAGGATAAGAGCATTAACTGCTGCTGTTAATATCGGATAGATAGCTTTAACTTTCTCCAACCCATTGATATACCAGGCCAGAGGAACGACATCTATACTATTATGAATCCTTATAAAATCACTTTCATAACCCGCCGATAATGCTTCATTAAAAACAAATTCAGAATAGCAGGCGAAAATATCATTACCGGCAGTTGGGCCGGCAAAGGCACAAACATTAATGCGAATATTATCGTTTCCTTTATCAAGGTACTGCCTTTTTAGATATAAACCAAGGGTAGAAGCCAGTATGCCTCCTAAACTGTGTCCTGTGATGGTAATATTTTGTATCCCTTCTTTCAGGGCAATTTTATCGATGGCGTCAGTTAGTGATTCTCCATAACCTGGAGGGTTGTTGCTTTTTATTTGGTTGATAATATAATCTAATGCCAAATTTGTTCCGTAAGCAATCTTAGCATTTTCAGGCGCTTTTGGATCCCATTTTGACCAGTCTTTAGTTTTACAGACAATCAGGTCTTCATTAATCCAGTTAATATCAGACCATGACCCTCGAATGACAACGCGATAATCATTTGGACTATGGAGGCTTTGTACAATGAATAAAACGTGATCATCCTTTTTATCTATAGTACTTTTTTCTTTATCTGCACTACCAACACGAAACACTGCTGGTCCCCAAACAATAGAAAATTTATTTGCTGTTGCTTGACTGCTTTCCAATGATTTTTGAATATTTGCCGAAACGATTCCCGGCTCTGGTTTTGGTGTTTTTATGCCTCCAGAATTAATAATAAAGCTCAGTGCGAGATTTAACTTCTGATCTTCACGAGAAATAGACATTTTCACTCCCTATTTTTTCATATGATAAGTGTTAATTCGAGCTATCAGTTTAAAATTTAAGATTTAATTCTTTTAGTCTTCCATTCAGATAAAAAACAGGATTTAACTTAAAGTTAATAATAACTTTTAAATCTGTCAAATAGATACATGGAATTTTTTTATATTATTTGGTTTGATGAAAATATTAATTATTTATTATGAAATTAAAAACAAACTATAATATTTATATGTTTAATAATTATGAATTAATAATATTTTAATGATATATAAATAAGAGCGGTTTTATTTATATATTTAAGTGGCGATTATTTGAATTAATGGAGCCTTTAATAAAGGCTCCATTGTTGTTAAGTAAAATACAGACCTAATATAACCAAATTATACAATATTAGTTTTATTTTAAGTTAAGGAAGTGGTATAAGCAAGAAATAGGCGACAATATCTTGAGATAGATTACTGTTAATAACGACAATATCATCAATAGGTGGTTGAGTGCCGTCATTTACTTCAATTAAATTCATGCCGTATTTATATGCATATGCTTTAATATGTTGAAAGATGACCTGATGATTTAAATCTGGTGATGATTCTAAAATCGGTGCTGTAAAAGGTAAATCTGGAGTGAGTTTTGTGTAATCTTTATCTTTCACAATCAGGACGATCTTGTTAAACTTATTAATTAATTTTTCATTTATTTTAATTAATGGTTCATAGATAGTGGGTATCCTTTCTAATCCATCCAGGTGCCAAATTAAGGAAATAATATCCTTACGGTTATAGATTCTTAAAAAATGACTCTTATAATTCGTTATTGATATGCGGCTAAAAACAGATTCAATATAAGATGCAAAAGTACCATTACTAATAATTGGGCTGGCAAAGGCACAAACATTAATTCGAATATTCCTTTTTCCCTTATTAATATATAATCGTTTTAAATATACTCCAAGAGTAGAAGCCAATGCACCTCCCAAACTGTGCCCGGTGATAGTAATGTTATGTATTCCTTTTTCCAGGGCAATTTTGTCAATTGCATCAATGAGTGATTCTCCATAGCCTGGCGTATTGTTACTTTTTACTTGGTTAACAATATAATCTAATGCTAAATGTGTTCCATAAGAAATCTTAGCGTCTTTGAATTCTTCAGGAATATTGGGATCCCAGAGTGACCAATTTACCGTTTCATGTACTGCAAAGTTTTCAACCTGCCAGTTAACATCAGACCATGATCCCCGGATAACAATTCGATAGTCATATGGGAATCTGCGATTTCGCACAATAAATAAAACGTGATCATCTTTGTTATCTTGAGAGTTTTCCCCATTATTAACCCGGAAAACAGCCGGTCCCCAAATGATAGAGAATCTGTTGGCGGTAACTTTACTTTTTTCCAATGATTCTTTAATATTTTCCGAAACGATAGCCGGTTCGGATTTTTCTGTTATTATACTGCCTGCGCCACTGATAAAGCTGAGCGCGAGATTTATTTTTTGATCTCTAAGCGAAATAGTCATTTTTACTCTCCATTTTTATTATATAGATTCTGATATGATACTCTGATTAAAGTATTAATACTCAACCCTTTTAATTTTCTGTTTAGATAAATTCAGAGTTGAATTTTAAATTAATAATAATGTTTAAATTTGTCAAATATATGCCTTGTATTATTTTATATCACTTTGTCTGATAAAAAAGAGTGTTGATTAATAAATTGAAAGCAAATGGGATAAGCGGAATTGTGAGATATAACGATATGAAAATTATCTTTTAGATTTGTGTGATTTTAAAAAATATATTAATTTGTTTATTAAAGGGCATAGGGTAAATATGCCCTTGGGTATTTAATTACTTCTCAAGTGGCAGGGTATCATCTGCACCCCATTCAGCCCATGAGCCATCATATAAATAAGTATCTTTCTTGCCGATGATATCTAAACCCAATACTAAAACAGCGGCTGTCATACCAGAGCCGCAACTGGCAATGATCGGTTTGTTTAAATCAACGTTTTGTTTACGGAAAATATCTGCAATTTCAGTTTCTGATTTAAAGTGACCATTCTCTATTAACATCGTCCATGGCACGTTTTTACTGCCGGGAATATGGCCCATTCTTAACCCAGGGCGTGGTTCTGGCGCTCTAGCCTGAAAACGGTCTATTGCTCTGGCATCAACAATTTCAGCTTGTGGATCATTTAACGAATCCAGAATGTGTTTCAGTGATTTTACTTTGCCGGCATTGAAATGGGTATTAAAAACCTGAGAATGACGTTTTACTTCACCTGATTCTGTTGGAAATCCGGCCTGTTGCCAGCCTTGTAAACCGCCAGCAAGAATACGGACATTACGACTGCCGAATACCTTGAATGTCCACCATGCGCGAGGAGCGGAGAACATATTTCCTTGGTCATAAACCACGACCAAATGATTCTCGCTGATCCCCATTTCACCAACAGCTTGGCTGAAAGTTTGCGGATCTGGCAGCATATGGGGTAGCCCACTTTGATGATTAGCAATTTTATCCAAATCAAAAAATTGGGCGCCGGGAATATGTGTATTCAGCCAAAGCTGATGACAATCAATTTGCTGAGGTGGTGGTGGTGCAGTCGCATCAAGGATGACGAGGTTTTCATCATCAAGATGATCTTTTAGCCATTGTGGACTGACAAAATATGCATTATTCATGGGATCCCTCACTTAATACAAAAGTATAGATAGTGTTGCGCCCCGTTATTGCTGCTGTATCGGCGCTATGGTTGTCTCTTGCTGTTGACTGGCTGGTGATTCTATCGGTGTAGTTGAGCGGGTATATATATTAAGACCCGCTAGGAATACGCCACCGATTGAACCGAATGCAAAGAGTGCGATGAAAGTGATAAATAGTTTTTTCATTTTTGTTCTCAACTGCCATAGAAAACAGGCAGTATATCGGGTTCTGAATAGCTGACAAGGTAATAACCAATTTACTTTACGAATAATGAATAATTCTTTGAACTGATTAAGTAAATGAAATTAGCTTACTGTTATTGTTGATAAAGTTTTTTGCTAAGTTTTTATTGGCATCATAATTTACAGAAATTGGGGTTAAATTATCAATCTGGTTTTGTTTCTCGATATACTGCTGATTTCGTTCTTGCTCTGTGGGACAATAGCGCTCCGGTTTTATGGCAGCAGAGTTCAATGGCACTTTCCAGTTCAATAAAAAATCAGATAAGCCAGTGGTATAAGGTGTTACCTCAGTATATCAATGGTTTTATTCCCCGCACTCCACAGAGGCAGATGATTGCTGAAGTTGCAAAAACACTTGCTGATCAGGAAGGGCGCCATTTGGTCATTGAAGCGCCGACCGGAATCGGCAAAACCCTTTCTTATCTGCTCCCTGGCATTGCGATCAGCAGGGCGGAAAGTAAGCCATTAGTTGTCAGTACCGCTAATGTCGCTTTACAGGATCAAATTTACAGTAAAGATCTTCCTCTGTTGCACAAAATTATTCCTGATCTGAAATTTACCGGTGCTTTTGGGCGTGGTCGTTATGTTTGTCCACGTAATCTCGACGCTATCTGTGCAGCTGATGGTGAACAGATAGATTTAATGCTGTTGGTTGAGGACAAAACAGAGCTTGCCAGTAGCGAAGAGAGGGAACTTTGTCGCCGGTTGCGTAGTGACTACACAACGTTTGCTTGGGATGGATTGCGTGATCACCATAAATTGGCTTTGTCCGATACTTTGTGGACGAAAGTCAGTACAGATAAGGCGAATTGCCTGGGTCGCAACTGTCAGTATCATCATCGCTGTCCGTTTTTTATTGCCCGCCGTGAGATCGAAAATGCAGATGTGGTGGTCGCTAACCATGCGTTAGTGATAGCGGCACTAGAGAGTGAATCGGTACTCCCTGATGCTAAAAATTTGTTATTGGTACTTGATGAAGGGCATCATATACCGGATGTCGCCAGGGATTCTCTGGAAGTTGAAGGGGAAATCACCCTGTTTCAGCTTAATGGTCAGCTAGATACTTTTATCCGTCATGTTGAACAATATCTGGTGCAATTTCGTCCGGCCAAGCCACCACGTCTGGCTAATGCCAGTCGTCTCAATGAACACAGTGAAAAATTACGGGAATGTTTTAAAGAGCTTGCCACTATTGCGCAGGCACTTTTACCTGAAAATAATGAAGTAAATGAATATCTGTTTGAGATGGGTAAGTTGTCGGATAATTTGCGACTTTGCTGCCAGCAACTGTTTAAACTGACCGATGGTTTACGGGGATTAGCAGAAGCGATACTGAATGATCTGACTGAGCAAACGGCTAAACAGGATATTGTCCAGTTGCATCGGTCTATTTTACATACCAGCCGCACACTGGGTTATTTCGAAAATATGACTAAATTGTGGCGCCTGGCGTCGCTGGAAGAGTCATCCAATGCGCCGGTGTCAAAATGGCTGAGACGCCGTTATGAAAGAAATCAGTCACACCTCTACTTCCATTGTGCCGGTATCAGAGTCAGTGAACAGCTCAATCAACTGCTTTGGCGTAATGTTCCTCATGTGGTTGTGACATCGGCAACGCTTCGTTCTTTGAATAGTTTTTCCCGTATCCAGGAATTAACTGGGTTAACTGAAACAATGGCTGATCGTTTTGTGGCGCTGTCGTCACCTTTTGATCATGTAAATCAGGGGCGATTGGTTATTCCCAAAATGTCATTGGAGCCGACACTTGATAATGAAACTGCTCATTTGGCGGAAATGGCGCGTTATTTCAGGACGCAATTGCTGAGTCAGCAACATAAAGGCATGTTGATTTTGTTCAGTAGCCAAAGGGCCATGGATATCTTCCTCTCTTATGTGACGGATTTACGCTTGATGTTGCTTGTGCAGGGTGATCAGCCACGTTATCGGTTAGTTGAAACACACTGTCAGCGTATCAATGAGGGACAATGCAGTGTATTGATTGGATTGCAATCTTTTGCTGAAGGGCTGGATTTAAAGGGGGGTTACCTGTCCCAGGTTCATATTCATAAAATTTCATTCCCTGCCGTTAATAATCCGGTGATTATCACTGAAAGCGAGTGGTTGAAATCACTCAAACGCTATCCTTTTGAAGTACAGAGTTTGCCAAGTGCTTCTTTCAGCCTTATTCAGCAAGTGGGAAGGCTTATCCGTAGTCATGAGTGTTATGGTGATGTGGTTATTTATGACCGGCGTTTACTGAGCAAAAGATATGGTGCGAGGTTGTTGAAGGCACTGCCGGTTTTCCCTATTGAACAGCCGGAAATTCTTTCAGAAGCGGAGATCAGACAAATGAAAAAGGATAAATAACTTACCACTAAAAACTGTAATTTATTTATCCTTTACAAATAAAATCGATATAAAAGTCTATTTATCCTACTTTTTTCAGAAAACAGGTTTTCAATACCAAGCCTTTGAGTTTATCTGCGTTACATTCAATTTCATCTTCGCGATGGTTCAGGCGAATATTTTTAATGATAGTACCGCGCTTTAATGTCGCTGATGTGCCTTTTACTTTCAGATCCTTGATGACCTGTACAGAATCGCCATCATTGAGCACAGTACCATTGCTGTCTTTTACTTCGGCATCCATTTTATTATTTCCTCAAGTTATTTATGAAAATAAATCTCGATTATAGACAATTAATGCTGGTTTTTAAAGGATATGGTGACGTTTGTCCATATGGAGGGTATTTTATGATATTTTTCTGTGCCGGCGTTGGGTGGTAAAGGGGAGAAAGAAACAACCCCCGTTGTTGTTAACCGGGGGTTGTGAGTAATGCAGAGCTCTTAATGTAACGGCTCTTTATATTTTATTGCTCAACGCTTGCTTCAATAAACCATAAGAATTTGTCGAGGTCACGGGAGGCTGCGGTGAACATGTCCGCGGTATTTTCATCTTCAACCTCACCAATTGCTTCGCGGATATCATTAGCAACAATGGCATAACGGTCAGCCAGTGCTTTTAGATGATCTTGTACGTCATGAATATTCGTTGGGTAGCTTCTCAGTAAAGTGCTTTTATTAACTTCTTGTACTGTTCCGAGAGCTATTCCACCAAGTTGTACAACTCTTTCTGCGAAAATATCCAGATGTTCAATAATAGTGGCACGAAAGTTATCCAGCATTTCATGGATGGAAATGAAATTTTTACCGCGCATGTTCCAATGTGCCTGTTTGGTCAGCAGGGAAAGATCAATAAATTGAATCACCATATGGTTTAAAATTTCAATTGTTTCTTGCTTAACGCTATCATCGACGTCATTACGAGTATAAAGCAGTGTGGATGGTGCTGTTTTGACTAATTTAGCAGTACCCATAATAATTTTCCCCTAGTATTAATAATGAGCTTCTCATTTATTGAAATGAATATAACTCAATATTATTTTTAAATCATATAGTTTATTCCTATTAAATCAATAGTTCATTATTATAAAGTTTTGGATAAAATAATTATGTTTAATATATTTATATTGTTATATATCAATAGAGATATGGTTTTCTTTGATAATTATTTTTTCGACTTACGGATTATGCTTAATATTTAATTATTGCTTAGATGTGGATGATTTATTTATTGATGAATGATAATAGTTATATTGATTAATAACCGGAGAATTATTTTATTAATTACTCCGGTTTTCATTCTATTTTTATTAGATAAAGTGATTAATCGACCTTGGTAATTTTAGGTTTTCTTTTAATCGTTGACGTAGAACCAATAGAGGCAAAAATAATACAAAACAGGGCCAGCCATTGAATAGTGGTCAGGTGTTCATTGAGGAACACAATACCAGATAGAGCGCCAAGTGCTGGTTCAATACTCATCAGAGTACCAAATGTTTGTGCAGGTAAACGGGTCAGGGCAATCATTTCCAGCGTATATGGGAATGCTGTGGATAGAATAGCGATTGCCAGTGCCAGAGGCATAATTGACATATCAAATAACAGTTCTGGCCCTGTTTGTATCAGCCCCACAGGGAAAAATATCAAGGCTGCGATAAATGAACCGATAGAAACCGTTGCTGCGCCATAACCAGCCCCAGCGCGTTGGCCAAAAATAATATACAGTGCCCAACAAACACCCGCACTGAGTGCATAAATAATACCTATAGGATCCAAGCCATTAATATTATTACCAATGGGTAACAGGAAAGCCAGACCGGCGATAACCAGCGCGACCCAAAGAAAATCTATTGGCCTGCGTGATGAAAACATGGCTACGGCCAATGGGCCGGTAAACTCAAGAGCGACGGCGATACCTAAAGGAATTGTTGTCAGTGCCATATAGAATGTATAGTTCATTGCTCCAAGAGCAATACCATAGGTAAGCAGCGGCATAATTGAATTTCGGCGAAAACTCAAGCGCCAGGGTTTAAAAATAATGAACAGAATGATAGTTCCAAGACCTAGCCGCAAAGCGGTAACGCCAGGTGCGCCGATCACTGGAAACAGTGTTTTAGCAAGGGAAGCGCCACTTTGAATTGATGTCATGGCAAGTAGTAACAATATTACAGGTATTAACGGAAAGGCACTCTTTTGGAGCTTGGAAGAAGACATCCGGGCAAAACCTCAATTGAAATCAAGTGATCTGGCCGGTAATATTCGCAGTGAAATGCAGATAACTCAATAGGTTTAGAGAATATAATTTTAGAGAAATATTTTTCATTTATTAAGATTATACTGCATCTGGATAGTGAAATTATTTTTCATTATTGGTGTATAACCCTGAAAAAATTTATATTGCATTTTAATGTATTGAAAATTTAGAGATTGCAGGTGATGAGAATCCCATGGTAATCTGAATTAGGCTTCGTTTTATGCTTTAATAGTTAAGCGTAAATTACGATTGCTACTAAACTAATGCCGCATATTATTATAAAGCAATTCCTATCTGTCTTTTTCATTTATTAGGTTATTTTGTTTTTCTTGGTTTTTTAATTTAAATTATCTTTTGCATAAGTGAGTTGTATAATAGTGATGCTAATGTATAATCAATATCTTTCACTGTAAAGATGAAGTAACAGGAGCTTAGATAATGAAGAGTATTGCCGTTTATTGTGGTTCAAGCCTAGGGATATCTGAAATCTATAAAGAAAATGTCATTATCTTCGCAAAGGAGTTAGTTAAGCGTGATATTACGCTGATTTATGGTGGAGCCAGTGTGGGTATTATGGGAACTGTTGCTGATACTGTTTTGGAAAACGGCGGTAAAGTTGTCGGTGTTATTCCCACATTATTGGAAGAACGCGAAATATCACATAAAAATCTGACTGAATTATACGTTGTTGAAACTATGCATCAGCGTAAAAATAAGATGGTTGAGTTAGCTGATGGTTTCGTTGCTTTGCCTGGAGGCTTTGGCACGTTGGAAGAGTTCAGTGAAGTATTTACCTGGAGTCAGATTGGGTTGCATACTAAACCTTGCGGTATCTTGAATATCAATAACTTTTATGATCCACTGATTGCCATGATTAATAAAATGGCTGATGAACAATTCTTGCATGAAAAATATCGCCATATGGCAATAGTCGAACAAGATCCTGTTGTCTTGCTTGATCGTTTTAATTCTTATCGAGCACCATCTGTAAAAACGTATTAAATTATAAATAAACCATTCCTGTTGGGAATATATTAATTTAAATATATCCTACAGGAATGGTTGTTAATATTAAGGATTAAGCATTAGCTTACAATAGTATATTCTACGATTGGATTATTACCGTTATCTGCTGAGTAGGATAAATGTAAATCATCACCTTCATAGTCTGTTGATATTGAATAGCTGCTGCTTCCGATCAGTGGGTTATTCCATGTAATATAGATATTGTAAATTTCACCTTTACTGTCTACAAATACATAAGTACAGCGCCCTGCAACACCACCTAGCAGACTGTTTGAATCACTTCTCCAAATGCCTTTTCCTGCGGTGTTATCACTGCTTTTATTAATTATTTGCGGAGGAAGAGTTGTCCACTCACCCTGATCCAAACGAATAGAATCTTGAATAAGTTTAAGTTTATATGCTGATTTGTTAGTTACTTTTGCAGTAACACTGATTGGTGCTTTTAATGAAATCGCTTCAATCTCTGACATAATATTACCTCTTATAAAAAATTAAAAAAATAATTATTAAATACCAAGATCTTAATTTAACCTATTATGGCTATATAAAATACTTTGGCGTGTAACCGAACTTTTTAATCATATTTTATGATTGGTTTTTTTACCTTTCATTAGAATTCCATTTCATAACGCTTCCTAAAAGTTAATTTATTTATATTTTGGTTTTCCACCCACTATTACAAATGGTTAGTGTCGATTCTTATTTCTTTAATAAGTTAAAATTAACAATTAACCGTTTGTTAAAATAAATTTCCTGTAATTTCGGTGTTTTTCAAATATACCTTTTCTCTCGGATAAATGTCAATTTTTTTACCCTCTGAGTTTTGTTATAAAATAATAAGAGATTAATTATATCTTTATACTTAAAAACATAGATATAGATGATAAAATATATCTATGTTTTTAATGGTTAATATGTAAAATAATTGTAATGATAAATAAAAATAGATTGTCAGGTTTATAATTAACTAATAATAATTTAATTACTTATTGAGTGTTAATTTACCACTGAATTGATGAAATGTTAATGTATTGTAATGTTGTATGGGGAGGTTTATTGATTTATTCACCTATTGATTAACAGATGTTTTGATAATGAGACAAGATTATATTCACTATAGGTATTATCACATTGTTAATGGAAATATCATTAATATTTAGTACTTAATCTATTTATTCGCAGTGTAATATGCCACTATTGGCTTCTCTTATTTCTTTATTGTGTCTAATTTGAGAGTGCATTCAACATTAAATAAAACCATATAACGATATCGTTTTATAATTCAACGTGGTCAATAGAATAAGAACCTTCTTTCTATCTTATTAAAAGTGAGTTATTAAAGCAGTTCATGGCGCATTTTTAATAATGCATTATTCTATTGATGAAATTTTGTCTCAACATGTGCTTAAGAATCGAGCTATAAATCAGCAAGAAAATGGTAGGAATTTGTATTTATAGGAGAATTTTCTAATCTCTTTGCTGACAGGAAAATTTCATTTAAGTTGTAGACGATTGGTCTAATTCGGTATAGGTTATATCTATGCAAACAAATAGAACCCCCCAAGATATTCGTCAGCACATCCTAGAGGTTGCTCAGCAACTTATTGGATGTAAAGGTTTTTCGGCTGTCGGACTCAATGAAATTCTCAAAGCGGCGGAAGTGCCGAAAGGCTCGTTTTACCATTATTTTGCGTCGAAAGAGGTGTTTGGCGCGGCTATGCTTGAAGATTACTTTATGCATTATCTCGAAAGAATGGATAACATCATGGCGCGTAAAGAATGGACAGCTAAAGAGAACCTGCTGCAATACTGGCAGGGTTGGTTGGAGCCTTTGGGAGACGGCGCTTTCTGTGGGCAGAAGTGTCTGGTTGTCAAGCTTGGCGCTGAAGTCAGTGATCTCTCTGTAGCGATGCGTTTGGTGCTGGAAAATGGTACAAAAAATATCATCATGCGTCTTGCTGCTGTAGTAGAAAGCGTTGCTGATGAAGGTGGGTTGGAATGTGCTGCTGAAGAAACCTTCCCTCTGTCTGAAATGTTGTACCAGACTTGGTTAGGGGCGAGTCTGATGGCGAAGATCACACAAAGTAGTGCACCGCTACAGAGCGCTATGACCACCACAAAGCGATTGTTGAATGCATAACGAGTAAAAACACTGTTGTAGATCACTATTCATCAGTATTTTTTTATACTTAATGATTAGACGACTGGTCTACTTTTTGGCTCCAGAGGCATTCATTGGACTATTGCAAGGCTGTAATTTCGGTAAGTTAGTTATTCGTGTCGGCCCCGATAATTAAATTCTGCGAAGAACGTTAAAGAATTATATCCAACTGATCCAGCGAGGTAATTATGCGAAATTTTGAGTATTACAATCCAACTAAAGTCATTTTCGGTAAAGATACGATTAGGCGTCTTGACGACCTGGTGCCACGGGACGCGCGGGTATTGATTCTCTATGGTAGCAGCAGCGCTGAAAAAAGCGGGACATTGGATGAGGTCAGGCACGCGCTGGCTGATCGGTCTATCCGGGAGTTTGGGGGTATTGAAGCTAACCCGACTTATGAAACTATGATGAAAGCGGTTGAATTGGTACGCAATAGTGAGGTGGATTTCCTGCTTGCTGTTGGTGGTGGTTCTGTGATTGATGGCACTAAATTTGTGGCTGCCGCAGTGAATTTTGAAGGGGAACCCTGGCATATTCTGGAAGAACATGGTCGTAATATTCGGGGCGCTCTTCCATTTGGTACAGTTTTGACTTTACCGGCAACGGGTTCAGAGATGAATGAGGTTGCTGTTATCACCAATAAGGCAAAACAAGCTAAACTGGACCTTATAAGCTCATTTGTTTTCCCCCGGTTCTCTATTCTGGACCCAACGAAAACGTATACTTTGCCGTTACATCAGGTGGCTAACGGGGTGGCTGATGCTTTTATACATATTATAGAGCAGTACCTGACTTACCCCGCTAATGGTATGGTGCAGGATCGGCTTGCTGAAGGATTAATGCAGACACTGATTGAAATTGGCGCTCAGGCGATAAGCTCGCCAGACGACTACGATATTCGTGCAAATTTGATGTGGGTTGCGACCTCTGCTCTCAACGGATTGGTTGGTGCAGGCATGCCGCAGGATTGGTCCACACATATGATAGGACATGAATTAACTGCGCTTTACGGCATTGATCATGCGCGCACACTTGCGATTACCTTGCCGGCAAATCTGCAAATTCGCCGGGAAAGCAAACGTGGCAAATTGTTGCAGTATGGTGAACGTGTTTGGGGCATCACCAGCGGAAATGAAGAACAACGTATTGATCAAGCTATTGCACATACCCGCAGTTTCTTCGAGAATTTGGGGCTCCACACTCGTTTGTCTGATTACAACCTCGGTGTTGATGACATTGAGCGTGTGATAGAACAATTGGAAGCTCACGGAATGACTAAACTAGGTGAAAACAGAGATGTTACGTTAGATATTAGTCGTCAGATCTTGCAAGCAAGTCTTTAGAGCTGGAAGAATGCCCTGGGAGCCCGGGGCTTCTCCCCGCAACCTGCTTACCTGCCATACTCCCGTCTTTTGCTGAGAAACAAACATAACTATAGGCGATACTGTTGTTTTATTGTGGCATAATACGCCGCTATCGATTTTTTCCGATTTCCCTTTTGTTTCTAAATTTAAGAGCGAATGCAGTGTTAAGTACAAACAACATCACCATGCAATTTGGCAGTAAGCCCCTGTTTGAAAACATTTCTGTCAAGTTTGGCAACGGTAACCGTTATGGTCTGATTGGCGCTAATGGTTCTGGTAAATCCACGTTTATGAAAATCCTTGGCGGCGATCTGACGCCAACTGCCGGTAATGTCAGCACGGATCCCAATGAGCGTATTGGTAAACTGCGTCAGGATCAGTTTGCCTTTGAAGAGTTCACTGTACTGGATACAGTGATTATGGGACACACGGAACTGTGGCAAGTGAAACAGGAGCGTGACCGTATTTATGCGATGGCGGAAATGAGCGAAGAAGATGGCTATCGTGTTGCGGATCTGGAAGTGTCCTACGGCGAGATGGATGGTTATAGTGCCGAAGCGCGTGCCGGCGAGTTGTTGCTGGGTGTGGGTATTCCGGTAGAACAACATTATGGCCCGATGAGTGAAGTGGCTCCCGGCTGGAAATTGCGTGTTTTGCTGGCTCAGGCTCTGTTTTCTAATCCTGATGTTCTGTTATTGGATGAGCCAACCAACAACCTGGATATTGATACCATTCGCTGGTTGGAGCAGGTGTTAAATGATCGAGACAGCACCATGATCATTATTTCCCACGATCGTCATTTCCTGAATACAGTTTGTACTCACATGGCAGATCTGGATTATGGTGAATTACGTCTGTTCTCCGGCAACTATGATGAATATATGGTTGCTGCAACTCAGGCACGTGAACGTCTGCTAGCTGATAATGCGAAGAAGAAAGCACAGATTGCGGAGTTGCAATCTTTTGTCAGCCGTTTCAGTGCCAATGCTTCCAAATCAAAACAGGCGACTTCCCGCGCCCGTCAGATTGATAAAATTCAGTTGGATGAAGTTAAAGCATCCAGTCGTCAGAATCCCTATATCCGCTTTGAACAGGATAAGAAATTATTCCGTAATGCTCTGGATCTAGAAGGTTTGACGAAAGGCTATGACAATGGCCCGCTGTTTAAAAATCTCAATATGTTGCTGGAAGTTGGCGAGAAAATGGCGGTTATCGGTGCTAACGGTATCGGTAAAACAACTTTCCTGAAAACGCTGGTTGGTGAAGCAGAACCAAACAGTGGCGCGGTTAAATGGTCTGAAAACAGCAGCATTGGGTACTATGCTCAGGATCATGCCGGTGATTTTGACTACGATCTGACGGTTTTCGATTGGATGAGTCAGTGGAAGAGAGAAGGGGACGATGAGCAAGCCGTCCGCAGTGTGCTAGGGCGTTTGTTGTTCGGTCAGGATGATATCAGGAAGAAAGTTAAGGTGTTATCTGGTGGTGAAAAAGGCCGGATGCTATTTGGCAAGTTGATGATGCAACAGCCAAATATTTTGATAATGGATGAACCAACAAACCACCTGGATATGGAATCCATTGAATCCCTGAACCTGGCTCTTGAGTTGTATAAAGGGACGTTGATATTTGTTTCTCATGATCGGCAATTTGTCAGCTCATTGGCAAGCCGTGTTCTGGAAATCAAGTCTAATAAAATTATTGATTTTAAAGGGACTTATGATGAATACCTGAGAAGTCAGGGGATTACTGAGTAAGCGCTTTTAAGAATAAGTTGCTCCGGTTTAGGTAACTGGGGCAACTTATTTTTATCTGTGGATGGTTAGCTGCTGCACACTTCGCAATTGGGATCTTTCAGTAAGTTAATATCGCGGAATTGCATCGTCATGGCATCAAACAGTAAAACCTTTCCGTTGCTTACCTTGCCATATCCAGTGAGTAATTTGATAGTTTCCATGGCTTGCAATGTCCCGATGGTACCGACCAATGGCGCCATAACGCCCGCTTCAACACAAGTCAGGTTATTTTCACCAAACAGTCTGCTCAAGCAGTGGTAGCAGGGGGAATCCGGCTGATAAGTAAATACGGTTAATTGTCCTTCCATACGAATAGCTGCGCCGGAAACCAGTGGAGTTTTCCTGATCAAGCATAGGCGGTTTAACTGTTCGCGGATCGCCACATTATCAGTGCAATCCAATACAGCATCATTTTCGCTAATAAGTTTATCCAGCGCCTGATCTTCCAGCAATGCATCGACGGTGTTGATGATGGCATGCGGGTTTATTGCTTGAAGCGTTATTTGGGCCGAATGTACTTTAGCCATCCCGATGCGTTCATCTCGATGCAGGATCTGCCGTTGCAGGTTCGATAGAGAAACGGTATCAAAATCCAACAGTGTTATCGTTCCCACGCCTGCTGCTGTCAGATACTGGGATGCAGCACAACCTAAGCCGCCCGTACCCACTATCAGGATCTTCGAGGATTTCAGTTTTTCCTGGCCGTCAAAATCAAACCCACGCAGGACAATTTGACGGTTGTAGCGCAGGGTTTCTGCGTCTGTCAGTTCAATGGTCATTATTCGTTTTTCAATAGATGATTGAACAATTCGATCTTAACCATTTCGCCAGCTTCTACCCAGCCACGTTCGCGCTCCAGAACGATAAAGCAGTTACCCAAGTTGAATGAACTGAATATATGAGAACCTTGATGTCCTGTAGTGCGGACTTCCAACTCACCTTGTTCATTCACAGAGATAATACCGCGTTGAAAATCTGTTCTTCCCGGTGTTTTTTTCAATGGCGTAGTCACCTTGGCATGGAGGCGTATTGGTGGTTGCCATGCTGTAAAACCGGACAGACGGGCGATTAGAGGTTGCACCAGTTGATAGAAGGTAAGGACAGCTGAAACTGGATTACCAGGCAGACCACAGAACCAGGCGTTTTTCAGTTTGCCAAAAGCAAAAGGTTTACCCGGTTTAATTGCCAGTTTCCAGAAACTGATTTCACCCAGCTCATCCAACATCTGCTTGGTGTAGTCTGCTTCACCCACAGAGACGCCGCCACTGCTGATAACTAAATCCGCTTTTTGATCCGCTTCTTCGAAAGCCTTGCGCAGGGCTTTGGGATTGTCGGCAATAACGCCTAAATCAATGACGTCGCAGTCCAGTTTTTCCAACATCAGGCGAACAGCAAAGCGGTTGGTATCATAAATCTGGCTTTCTCCAAGAGGCAGACCGATGGCTTGCAGTTCATCACCGGTGGAGAAAATGGCAACTTTTAATTTGCGAACCACTTCGATTTTAGCGATTCCCAGAGAGGCAATCAGTGGTAATTGAGCGGTGGATAATTTACTGCCTGCCGGCAATACTACCGCCCCTTTGGGGATATCTTCGCCTGCCAGACGGATATTCTGGCCCCGTTTGGCTGGTTGCGAGAAAACAACGCCATCATCAGTAACCTCTGTGTGCTCTTGCATAATGACAGTATCTGCACCTGCGGGAACAGGAGCGCCGGTCATAATCTGGATGCAGGTTGTCGCGGGCCATTCTCCCTGAAAAGGCGCGCCAGCCAGTGCTTTTCCTGCCAGAGGAAGAGGGATGTTTCCATTCAAATCGGCATAGCGAACGGCATAACCATCCATTGCTGAGTTAGCAAAAGGCGGGACATTGATAGGAGAAAGAATATCTGCCGCGGTAATCCGCTCTGATGATTGGATGAGATTGACGGTTTCTGTGTCAGTCAGTGGTGCAACTTGCGTCAGGAGTTTTTCCAGCGCTTGTTCTAAAGAGATCAATCCAGAGGTGTGACAGTGATCCATAATGATGCTCCAAAATAGCATTTTGTTATAGCACCATTATGGCAGAGATCATCATATGCGTTAGTTATATTAAACTTTAATAATTGCTAACATATCTTCACCGTCTTCATCCATACCGACTTCAACAAAACCAAAGCTGGCATAAAAGTTTTGTGCGACAGGATTATTCGGGTTGTAACAGATTTCGATCTCTTCCAATCCATTTGTTCGTCTAATTTCATCTAGGGCTAACAGCATTGCTTTGCGTCCAATACCCTTGTTTTGATAGTGCTGATCCACCATAAATCGCCAAATCGATATTCTTCGCTCCGTCTCAGGCACCCACATAAAAAATCCAACAGGTTTGCCGTCTAAGCAAATGGTACGTGTTTGGTATGAGGGGTTGAATTTTGATTCAACGAGTGACCACGTGTTGTCTGCAACATATTCATATTGGTGCTTGTCTACACTTAGATCACAGACAGCTTCGTAGTTGTCCTTATCCACATCAGTAAGGGTTATGTACATGCAATATCCTTTTGAGTTAGCTCATTTTTGCAAGATAAACGTAGGTATTATCTAATGTTTGTTCAGAGAGAAATAGCTGGCTACCAGAGTAAGTCCGATTGAATTTGGCGGCATCCAGCTAGCAATATTTACTGTGTTATCAGGTAAATTTTATAAAGTTTGACCGCTGTCAATCTTGATGATCTGCCCTGTCATTGCTTCTGCTTTTAGTAACATCAAGGTTATTTCTGCGACATCTTCTGGTGTTGAGATGCGTTCTAAAGGCAAATGTGTACAGAAGGTTCGCATTTTCTCCTCTAGCCCTTTCCACCATCTGGTTTCGACCGCGCCTGGCGCCACGCAGTTAACTCTTATTGATGGCGCCAATGCACGGGCCAATGATCTTGTGAGCCCGTGAATGGCTGATTTGGAAACCGCATAGGGAATGGAAGAACCATGACCGGTTTCGCCAGAGATACTACCGATATTCACGATAGCGCTACCCGCTCTTTTCCTAAGATAAGGTGCTGCATACCGGCAACAATGAAATGTGCCTTTCACGTTAACGTCAAGAATGGTATTCCAAATATTGTCGGATATAGATTCGAGATCATCAAATTGAAGTTGCTTTGTTGTCCCTGCATTATTAATCAGGTAGTCGATGCCGTTAAATTTTTCAGCAACAGTGTTGATCATTGCCTGTACAGCGGATTCATCGGCAATATCGGCTTTTATTGCTATGGCTTGCCCTCCATCCCGGATAATAGATTCTGTTGTTTCCCGAGCTTCAAGTTCACTTTGTGAATAGATAACTGCCACGGCAGCGCCTTGTTTCGCTAGCATGATACTGATTGCCCGTCCTATACCGGTTCCACCTCCGGTAACAATTGCTGTCTTACCTTGGAATTCTTTATACATAAAAAGCTCCTTATTAATAATATTGGTACACACAACATGATAAATCATACATTTCTGGCAGCGGCTTGACAGTATTATTAGTGCGCTATTGAGTGCAGGATCAGTTTATGTTGCGCTGTAACAGTCTGATTTAACCTTGGTCAAAGGTGAACGAATAGAACGGAGCATGAGATTTCAAATACTTTGTCGTCCCAGATACCGTAACTTAAGGCTTACTGAATACTTTATTAAGGGTAAGAAATACTTTACGTCTCTATGTGAATTTTATTAATAATAAGAGTGTATTACATTTGATTTTTGTTATAGCTTGTGAAAAATAAATTAAAAAATGATGTTTTCATGACAATGAGCAATTCAACTTCTCCTCAGACGAATCACCGCTATCAGGCTTTTCATATCGCAATGAGTGGCTTTTTGGCACTGGTTGTTGCTATGGGAATTGGACGTTTTACCTTCACTCCCCAAGTTCCCTTAATGATCGTAGAATCCCAGATTAGTCTGACTGGCGCGGGTATCATCGCAGCTTTTAACTATCTGGGATATCTGGCGGGTTCTTATGATGCGATGCGGGCACGCTGTTTTATTGAATATCGGCTCTGGGCAGGATTATGGGGAGTGGTCATTATCACGTTGCTGTCTGCACTGCTGGATGAGCCGATATTACACAGTGTCGCCCGTTTTTTTATTGGTTGGGCAAGTGGCTTGACATTAGTGCTGGTGGCGGCATGGGTAAATGAGCAGTTAGCTAGCTTAAACCGTCCTGCGTTGGGTGTTGCCATATTTGCAGGACCCGGAGTTGGGATATTCGTTACTGGTATTCTTGCTGTCGGGATTCAGGCATGGCAATTGAGTGCTGCCGAAGCATGGATGTTGTATGGCATTGTGGCGCTGATTTTTAGTATCTATATTAGTCGGCATTTGCCCCGTAGCGGTAAACTACACCGTTCACAGGCTGAGATGAAGAAGCTGATTTGGACACCTGCAATTAAGCGGTTGGTATGGAGCTACAGTTTGGCGGGGTTTGGTTATATTTTACCTGCCACTTTTCTTTCGCAAATGGCAAGTGATCGTTTCCCTGGCAGCTTGTTTGCTCAGTTTGTCTGGCCGATATTTGGTAGCGCCGCAGTCATCGGCATCGGTTTCGCTATTCTGACCCGCCATATGCTGACAACCCAAATCCGGTTGGCAATCACTTTATGGATCCAAGCCGTGGGGATTCTTATCGCTGAGATTGTACCGGGAATAAGTGGCTTGGCGTTAAGCGCTTTGCTGATTGGTGGTGGTTTTATGTGCGCGGTGCAAATGGCGTTTCAGTATGGGCGTGAACTGGCGCCGGAACATAGCCGTTATATGGCCGGGTTGCTGACTACAGGCTATGCTATTGGGCAGCTTGTTGGGCCGGTGCTGTCAGCAGTTTCCACCGCGATAACCGGGAAACTGGAGCCTGCGCTGTATGTGGCATTGATCACTCTGGTGATTGCCGGGTTACTGGTTTGTAGCAGGAATAAGCCAGTTGGTGAGGCTAGTGTGTAATGCCATAAAATGCGCATACAAATATCGGCCTATCCCACATCACAGTAAACGGAATTGTTGGCTCAGACGCTTGGTTGTGCTATACCAATCATGGCCGCGATATTAATGCGGCGCGAAATATCAGATTGCCTTAGTTATGGTACTAATGACTCGAACATCAATTTTACTACCCGCCAGATAATGGAAAGTAATACCTTTGGAGAAAAGAATGTCATCCCTAAGTAAAGAAGCTGAGCTTGTGCATTCGGCGCTGGAAGCTCGTGGTCTTGAAACTCCTCTTCGTGGTCAGGCGTTGATGCCGGAAGTGCGCAAAGTGCGGATTGAAGAGCATATGACGGAAATTATGAAACTGTTGAATCTTGATCTAAATGATGACAGTTTGGCGGAAACCCCCCGGCGTATTGCAAAAATGTATGTTGATGAAATCTTTTCAGGGCTGGACTACAGTAATTTTCCGAAAATCACATTGATAGAAAATAAAATGAAAGTGGATGAAATGGTGACAGTGCGTGATATCACGTTAACCAGTACCTGTGAACATCATTTTGTGACTATTGATGGTAAGGCGACTGTTTCCTATATCCCGAAAGATAAAGTAATTGGGTTATCTAAAATTAACCGCATTGTGCAGTTTTTTTCGCAGCGTCCACAGGTACAGGAGCGTCTGACCCAACAGATCCTGATTGCATTACAGACACTGCTTGGCACCAATAATGTTGCCGTATCTATTGATGCGGTCCATTACTGTGTGAAAGCCAGGGGCATCCGTGATGCAACCAGTACCACGACAACGACATCCCTAGGGGGGTTGTTTAAATCCAGTCAAAATACCCGTCAGGAGTTTTTACGCACAACACGTCATTTGTAATTTTTACACCGGGATATAAGAATGGCCCGCCAGAGAATTGGTGCACTGGACAGTATTCGTGGTCTGGCGATTCTGGGGATATTGCTGCTCAATATCTCCGGTTTTGCTTTGCCATCCGCAGCTTATTTGAACCCGGCATATAATGGTTCAGTTTCTTCTGCTGATTTGGTTATCTGGTCTGTGCTCAGTATCTTTGCTCAGGGAAAATTCCTGTGTATTTTTGCCTTCTTATTTGGTGCAACACTGGAGTTATTACTACCAAGGGGTAAAGTCTGGAACTACCCACGATTAATCATACTTGCCCTGATTGGCGGGATACATGGCGTCCTGTTTTGGGATGGTGATATTTTACTCTCTTACAGTTTGACCGGTTTTTTTAGTTTTTATCTGATTAGCCAAAATAGCACCAATAGCCGGTTATTTATGAACGGTGTTGTTTTTTATCTGATTGGATTAGTGCTGTTATTTATTCTTGGTTTTTTTTCCAGAGGTGAATCTAACGATGCCTGGCGACCGACTGAATTCCATATGTTATACGAAACATTCTGGAAAACGGGTGGTGGATGGCTGGCAATAGAAGAACGTTTTAATCAAATCATGTTGATGATGGTCATGCTGTTTGTTCAGTATGGCTGGCAACTGAGCGGCATTATGTTATGTGGTGCCGGATTAGTGCGTAATGGCTGGCTGAAAGGTGAATTTCCGGTGAGTCATTATCGAAATGTGGCGCTATTGCTGATACCACTCAGTATTGCTGTCCAGATATTCTCTGTGGTGCTCCAGTATGTGCATAACTGGGATTTCTTTTGGTCAGGTATTGTTGGTTATATCCTTTCTGAATTGGTAATTCCATTTCAGGCGCTGGGTTATATGGCTTTGATATATGGTTTTTGGCCGGTAATTGCATGCTGGCGAATTAATCGTTGGCTCAGGCGGGTTGGACGAATGGCGATGAGTAATTATTTACTGCAAACTTTAATCTGTACTGTGTTGTTTTATCACTTTGGATTCTTTGGTCAATTCAGTCGTTTGGAGTTACTGACGTTTATTCCATTTATTTGGACCATAAATATTCTTTTTTCATGCTGGTGGTTACGTTGTCACCAGCAAGGGCCATTAGAATGGCTGTGGCGAAATGTTACGGCGGCATTGGCACGCTCCTCTTAGGCTGGGTTTTGTCCATTTCTTGCAATTCTTCCGGGGTTACCGCCGGATAATTGGTTATACCTTCTGGTATTTTATGCGGAGCAGGTATTGGGATCAAAGGACCCAGGAAACGCGGTTCGCGTTTCAAAATATAAAGATCAGTCAAGGCGCCAAGGCGGGCAATTATCTCACGTAACCGGACGGTAATCATATTTTTAGGTGTGGAAACTGCATAGCACTGAGCGTCAATTCCCATATGTATAGCGATAAACAGCGCCCGTTCGCAATGGAATCGTTGAGTGATAATCGTAAAATCATTGGTGTCAAAAACTTTACGGGTTCTGACTATCGAATCAAGCGTTCTGAAACCAGCAAAATCCAGCACGATGTTTGTGGCAGGAATACCTGCTTTTACTAAATCCCTGCGCATGGTGACAGGTTCGTTATAACTTTGCTGGGCATTGTCGCCGCTCAGTAATAGATATTTGATTTTATCGCTGTTATAAGCATTAACTGCACCCTGAATGCGGTACATATAATACTGATTGGGTGCACCGGAATGGTAGTATTTAGACGTACCAAGCACCATACCTACTTCGCGTTCAGGAAGTTTTTTGAGGTCATCAAAAATATAAGGGGCTGTTTTCCAGCTAATCCAGCGGTCAAGTATAATAGCTGTGAGCGTCAGCATCCCTGCGATGAATAACAGACTAATTATCAGGCGCTTCCACATGCTTTTGCCTTTAATATGCATCAATGACTAATATTGACTAAAGGCTACTTTACCTGAAATTCCGAAGCAAGTTTTCTCATAAGAAAAAAGTCTGATATGTTGTCTGTTTCTTGATATTTTGTCCCGCAGCAGTCGGTAGACGCCGCATCAAGGGGGCGGATATACCGTAAAACCCGATTATATTCTTTTTATGAGTTTTAGTATGCTATTTTTGATTTGCACACGTTTTACTTTATGCTAAATATTGCCGAAGCTGTTTCTGCGGTAGATATGCCAATTCTGATCTGCCTAGAATTTATGAGGGATTATATTGTCTATTTATTATTATAATTATCATTGAATATTAAATTGATTATTTTCAAGTTTATAGTAAATCTCATAAAATAAAATCGTTGCAATCATAATCTTCACTATTATTAAATGTGTAATTAGTAAAATAACTTAAATATATATCTATATCTATTTTGGTGATTAATATCGTGTTGATTAAAAGTGCTTTTACTGGATAGAATATTGGAACTAACATTTTCTGGTGTATTTTTATGTAGGAGAATTTTCCGAAATCATGTTAAGTATAACAAGGTGACTTTTATGAAAAATGAAGTGATTTTATCTAATTCTTTGCAAGAAAGTGATCTCAATAAGCTATTTAATGATGAAGTGTTAGCAGTCCATGTGAAAAAATATGTAGATAGTCATATTTCAAATAAGCTTTCTGATTTTTTCCTCTCTCATGAAAATCTAGAGCATTATCTTCATGATTTAAAAAAAGGAGATGAAATTGTTTTAGTTGATTACGGTGTTGATAGAGTTGGTGTGCCTTATAATATGACTTTTGGAAAATCTAAAGATAGTGATAGTTATAAAAGATATTTTGAGAATGCATTACCTGCAATAAGAAATGTCAGAAATTTCTGTGCTCCAATGCTAGCGCCGTTCGATAAATTTCGTTTAGAAATGGATGAAATATGGTCTGCGGGTGCCAGTATTGCAAATTTTGAAGGTAAAAAGATGCATGCGGGGATTGCCAGAGTCATGAGAAGACCAGAACTCTCTATCATGTCTGAAATACAACCTCACTTTGATGGCCTTCAACAACAATCTGTTAATTTGCTCGGGCAATTTTCTGTAAACATATATATAAAAGTACCTGTAAGTGGAGGGGAATTAGAGTTGTGGGATGTTCCCGCTATTCCTATTACCGAGTTGATTGAAGATAGTTCAGAACATGATTGGCGGGGTTCTCTTCCTCCATCTATTTGTATTAAGCCAGAATTGGGAGATTTAATAATAATAAACACCAGGAAACCCCATGCAATTCGTAGCTTTTCTGAGGGAAGCAGAATATCGTTGCAAAGTTTCATCGGCGTATCACCAAATAAACATCTAATGTTATGGAATTAATGATGTTATTGATGTAATTATCATATTGGGAATGTTTTTTCTTTTAGGGATTGGGAGTATTACATCCCAATCCTATAAATATATAAGAGAAGTGAAGGAAATAGAAGTATCATGCTAACTTCGTGAAATATATATATTTTTTTTGCTGTTAATGTGCAATTCAATAATGCTATATCAGTTAAGTATAATTTAGTGAGAATTGTCATAAACCTTCGGATAATGTGGGCTGAAATATGAGGGAAAAATCTTGCAGGGTTTTCAGATATTAAAATGCCGCAATGAATATGCGGCATAGAGGTATAGTGGGTTTAAAGGCTGCGGTGCTCGTCATTTCCGTCTTCTGGGTTTGTGCCAGACTCGCCAGGGACGAGTAACAACCGATAATGTGGGAAACGCTTTGCCCGATCCAAGCGGATAACCGTCATAATGAAGTACGTTTATATACGCGATATTCCGGTTTCCAGAAGTTACGTTCAATCGCTTCATCCAACGCACCGTCTGACGTGACAGTTGCAACACCTTGTATTTGCGCTTCTTTTGCAACTTGTTTCGCAATTTTGCGAGAAATTTCCTGAATATCATCAATAAGTGGCAGTAATGGGCCTGTACCCTCTTTAGCTAATGGTGAACAATCAGCTAATGTCCGGCTTGCCGCCATCAACATGCCGTCAGTGACGAGTTTGGCCCCGGAGGCAATAACACCTAAGCCAATTCCAGGGAAGATATAGGAGTTATTACATTGAGCGATCGGATACTCTTGATCTTTATATTTTACTGGATTGAATGGGCTACCTGTTGCAACCAGAGCAGCTCCGTTAGTCCAGTTGATAATATCTTCAGGCCGGGCTTCAACACGGGAAGTTGGGTTGGATAATGGCATAACGATTGGGCGTTCACAGTGTTTATGCATCTCACGGATGATCTCTTCTGTGAACAGCCCTGCTTGACCTGAAACGCCAATTAATACTGTAGGTTTAGCATTACGAACAACGTCGAGCAGAGAGATAGAATCGCTGTTCACATCCCATTCAGCTAAGGAGTCGTTTTTTTGTACCAGTTTGTTCTGGAAATCCAATAAATTTGGTAGTTTATCTGTCAGTAAACCGAAACGATCAACCATGAAAATACGGGCGCGAGCTTGTTCTTCACTTAAACCTTCAGATTTCATCTGGGCGACAATCTGCTCTGCGATACCGCAGCCAGCGGAACCTGCCCCCAGGAAAGTGACGGTTTGATCTTTTAATTGACGACCAGCAGCGCGGCTGGCTGCAATCAGGCTGCCCAGTGTAACAGCGGCGGTTCCCTGAATGTCATCATTAAAGCAACAAAGCTCATGGCGATAGCGGTCGAGCAGGGGCATGGCATTTTTTTGCGCGAAATCTTCAAACTGTAGCAGCACATTGGGCCAGCGGCGCTTAACGGCCTGAATAAATTCATCAACAAATTCATCATATTCTGCACCGGTAATACGCGGATGGCGCCAGCCCATATATAACGGGTCATTCAGGCGCTGGGGGTTATTCGTTCCCACATCCAGGACTACCGGCAGCGTATAAGCCGGGCTGATACCACCACAGGCGGTATACAGGGAAAGTTTACCAATAGGAATACCCATACCGCCGATACCTTGGTCACCCAGACCAAGAATACGTTCACCATCGGTGACAACGATAACTTTTACATTTTGTTTAGTCGCATTTTGCAGCATGTCATCAATATGCGTTTTATTTGGATATGAGATGAACAAGCCACGGGCGCGGCGGTAAATATCAGAAAAATGTTCACAAGCTTCACCAACCGTTGGGGTATAAATGATTGGCATCATTTCGCTCAAATGTGCATCCAGCAGGCGGTAGAACAGAGTTTCGTTAGTGTCTTGAATATTTCGCAGATAAATGTGTTTATCTGCATCATTTTTGAAATCAAGATACTGCCGATAGGCGCGTTCAGCTTGTTCTTCGATAGTTTCAACCGCTTCCGGTAATAAGCCATGAAGGTTAAAGTTGCCGCGTTCTGCTTCAGTAAAGGCACTGCCTTTATTGAGCAGGGGAAATTCCAACAGGATGGGGCCAGAATAGGGAATATATAATGGACGTTTATTTTCGTGTTCCAGTTCCATGAATCTTACTCTTTGAACTAAATGGATAACAAGGTCAGCTATAGATCCTAAGAGATAGGAAAAATATGTACAGCAAATGTTACTTAATTAGAGGTATTATGAGTAAAAATGAGAGATAACATCCAGATTTAGCTAATAAAATGTTACGTTAACTATTTTTATAGGAGAAAATCCTCCATCCGGGTTATAGATATCTACATAATTTTCATAAAAAGGAGCGTTAATATTTCGTGTACATTTAATTTCCTATCGCCGGGCTTGATGCCCGGCAGAGCCGTCGGTGCAAATTTCGTATACGCACGGTTGAGTGTGACTAGAGGAAAAAGCGCATTTTTCACTGAATTCAGAACGTGTGATACTCAAATTTACTACAGCCTAGTGCGGCAAGTGTGGATTGAGTTGCACTTTGTTGGGACAAATCGCTGTTTTTTCCCTCAACTAATACTGCTCTTTCGATAGCCAGACAATCACCACCAGAAATATTCATCAGGATAAGGGCAGCTTGCAATGGGGGTAAGCTTGGATTAAATGCAGCATTTTCTGCATAACGCCCAGGATAGATTTTTCCATTTTTTCCCAGCAATGCTGTACCGCTGTACGAATTGCTGTATGGGGCATGGCTCCGATTTGCTGCATCCAATGCGGTTAGTACAAGTTCATCAGTGGCTTCTAGTTTATAACCATGATTAACCGGGTCCATCAACAGAGTAGTGATACCCAAATCGTTTGGACCGAAAGCGTCTGGTAAATAGTGCCCCAATGTTGAAGGCGCCTGTTTTGGCAAATGTACCTCTAGTTGTGTACCACTATTAAGTTCATTCATAAACTGGCGGCAGTGACCGCATGGAGAGTAATTAACCGTGATAGAGGTCAGTTTTTTCTCGCTGCGTAACCAGGCGTGAGTAATAGCACATTGTTCAGCATGAATAGTTTGCTGTAATGGCACATTGGTAAATTCCATATTTGCGCCGAAGTAGAGATTTCCGCTTTCGCCCCGGGCAATTGCGCCGACATTAAAATGTGATATCGGAGTCAGGGAGCATGCTGCTGCGAGTGGCAGCAGGGCGATAGCCAATGTGTTATCGTCAAAGCCACAGGTTTTCTTGACCGATTCAGCTTGTTCAGCCGTAAGCATGGCAGGAAAGTCGTCGTTTCCTGCATAGGGAAAAAGTGCATCTTGTAGTTTAGATGGCAATTGTGCCCAGATAGAGCGAAAGCGAGCTTGCATAGAATGATCTCCAAATTAACTTAAGATCATTCTAGATGCTCTGATTAGATTTTAAATGTGACCAGTATCACGAAAATAATGAAAATTATGTAATTAAAGTTGGTAATTGAGAGATTTGTATCAAATTTTCAACGGGCAATTAACTAAATAGATATAGCAGCACTGGGAATATAAAAGGGGCGGTTAGTGAAGTAATGATGCCACAGGTCATCAATGCTAATGAACTGTATGCTCCTTCAACAAAATTGATTTCTGTACAACGGGCGGTGCCTAAAGCATGTGATGCCGTCCCCATTGCTAAACCGCGGGATGCTTTGGTTTTCACTTGCAAGAGGTCGAACAGGTTATGACCAAATATTGCCCCAAGAATGCCGACAAAAATGACGCAAGCGGCACTGATTGCCGGGATGCCGCCAATAGCATCTGCTACTGCCATTGCTATTGGCGTAGTGACTGATTTAGGCAATATCGAAGCGGCCATTTCAGGTGTTGCGCCCATCCATAATGCAATAGCGGTACCTGTAACCATAGCGACAATACTGCCGATAAAACAGACACTGATAATGGATTTCCATTGGGTGCGGATCTGGTGCAACTGTTCATATAAAGGGTATGCCAGTGCAACTACTGCGGGCTGGAGCAGATCGTTAAGAATTCGGCTGCCGGCGAAATAGTGTTCATAGGGGATATTGGTTATTAACAATATTGGGATCAGTACAGCGATAGAAACCAATAAAGGATTCAGAATAGGCATTTTGAATCTTAGTGAAAGTTTTCTTGCGGCGTAGAATACAATCAATGTTAATGGCAGTGACCACCAAATATGACTTAACATATTTATTTCTCTTGTTTTTCTTGTTCAGTCTTAACTTCTGATACAGAGCCAATAATTGAACGTTCGCGGTGAACATAATGGGAACTGTAAGCAACAATAATCATAACCATTGCGGTGCTGATAAGGCATGAGAGGACAATCGGTAATATCTGTTGGCTGAGCTGATCGTAATAATTCATAACGCCTACACCGATAGGCAGAAACAGCAGGGTCATATTTCTCAGTAACAGACTGCAACCTGGTTTTGTCCAGTGGGCAGGAATCAATTGGAAAGCTAATAAGACAAACAATATTAACATACCGATAATGCTGCCGGGGACGGCGATGGGTAACAGAGCAGAGATGGCATTGCCTGCCAATAAACACAGATAAATCAGTACAAATGCTCGCAGGTACTGCCAACCTATAATCAGTACTTCACGAAACGACATAACAAAATTCCTAATTCCAGTGAGGAATTCATCATACAATTAACCCTAGGAATGTGCCATAGATCACATTCAAAAAAAGCGGGGACCATTGTTGATCCCCGCTTGTAAGATATATACCCGTCATCTTTCAAGTTGCCTCTTTGTTGGCTGCACTCGCTCACCCCGGTCACATAGTTATCTATGCTCCCGGGGATTCGTTCCCTTGCCGTCGCGATGCATCTTGAAATCCATAGGGTATATTGGCAATAAATTGACTGTTATTTCACCTGCATACCCGGCTGTGCGCCACTGTCAGGACTGAGCAGGAAGATATCTTTTCCGCCAGGCCCAGCAGCCATCACCATTCCTTCAGAAATACCGAAGCGCATTTTACGCGGAGCCAGATTGGCAACCATTATAGTTAAACGGCCTTCCAGGGCTTTTGGATCAGGATAGCTGGAACGGATACCGGAAAACACTTGGCGGGTTTCACCACTAAGATCCAGAGTCAGCTTCAGCAGCTTATCTGATCCTTCTACAAAATCAGCCTGTTTGATAAGGGCGACGCGCATATCAACTTTGGCGAAATCATCAAAAGTGATTGTATCCTGAATCGGATCTTCTGCCAGTGGACCGCTGATTTTTTGTGGTGCGCTGATGCTTTCTTTAGATGCAGTAACCATCGCATCGACTTTATCCATATCAATGCGGTTAAACAGCGCCTTAAAGGTGGAAACCTGATGATCCAGTAGAGGTTGTTCAAGACCATTCCAGGTCAGTTCTGTATTCAGGAAAGCTTCTGCGCGTTCTGCCAGACTTGGCAAAACCGGTTTTAGGAAAGTCATCAGAACGTGGAACAGGTTGATGCCCATTGAACAGATAGCTTGAAGATCCGCATCGCGGCCTTCTTCTTTTGCCACAACCCACGGCGCCTGCTCATCCACATAACGGTTTGCCAAATCAGCCAATGCCATGATTTCACGGATTGCTTTACTGAATTCGCGATTGTTGAACTCTTCCTCAATCACTTTCGCACCATCAATAAACTTCTGGTAAAGCGCCGGATCAGCCAGTTTATCCGCTAGCTTGCCATTAAAGCGTTTATTGATGAAACCCGCGTTACGGGAAGCCAGGTTAACAACTTTATTAACGATATCGCTGTTAACACGCTGAACAAAATCTTCCAGATTCAGGTCGATATCATCAATACGGGAAGAGAGTTTGGCCGCATAGTAATAACGCAGGCAGTCTGCATCCAGATGATCCAAATAAGTGCTGGCTTTGATAAACGTACCGCGGGATTTGGACATTTTCGTACCGTTGACGGTGACGTAGCCGTGAACAAACAGATTTGTTGGCTTGCGATAACCGCTGCCTTCCAGCATGGCAGGCCAGAACAGGCTGTGGAAATAGACAATGTCTTTACCAATAAAGTGATAAAGATCGGCGGTGGAATCTTTTGCCCAGAACTCATCAAAGCTCAGATTGCTGCGTTTGTCACACAGGTTTTGGAAAGAACCCATATAGCCAATAGGCGCATCCAGCCAGACATAGAAATATTTGCCCGGCGCATCAGGAATTTCAAAACCAAAATAAGGTGCATCACGGGTGATATCCCACTGCTGTAAGCCGGATTCAAACCATTCCTGCATCTTGTTAGCAACTTGTTCCTGTAATGCGCCGGAACGGGTCCATGCTTGTAACATGCTACTGAATGCAGGCAGATCGAAGAAAAAGTGCTCTGACTCACGCATTTCTGGCGTTGCGCCGGAGACAGCAGAACGTGGGTTAATCAGTTCTGTTGGGCTGTAAGTTGAACCACAAACTTCACAGTTATCGCCATATTGATCTTCTGCCTTACATTTCGGGCAGGAGCCTTTTACAAAGCGATCAGGCAGAAACATCCCTTTCTCAGGATCGTATAACTGAGAAATAGTGCGGTTCTTAATGTGGCCGTTCTTTTTCAGCGCCAGATAGATTTCAGTTGATAATTCCTGGTTCTCTTTGCTGTGTGTAGAGTGATAGTTATCATAGCTGATTGAAAAGCCAGTAAAATCCTGATGATGCTCTAGGTTCACGGCGGCGATCATTTCCTCGGGAGCAATACCCATTTGCTGAGCTTTCAGCATGATTGGTGTTCCGTGAGCGTCATCGGCGCAGATAAAGTGAACCTCTTTGCCGCGCATTCGTTGAAAACGGACCCAAATATCTGCCTGGATATGTTCCAGCATGTGACCAAGATGGATTGGACCGTTAGCATATGGCAACGCACACGTCACCAATAATTTTTTTGCGACTTGAGACATAGTAAGGATCTGACTTCCAATAAATGAAAAGGGAGTTTGATGTTACCTGATCAAAAAAATTGTCGCTAGGGTAACTCTTGATCTTCGCGGGTTTTATTGGATAAAAATTGAATCAGTGAGTGAGAAGTGGGTTTTTGTTGCTGACCTTATCCGAATGCATTGGGTTCTGTTATGATGAAAAGGTGGCTTTATAGTTAATCATGATAATCAAAGGAGCCGGGATGAGCGCAAAATCCCCCGAGCAGACCAACCCTGACCTGCTGAAATCTCAGGTAACAAAAATACTTGCTGCCTTTACACACCTGACGCTGGAACGCGATCTGACAGCTCTGAAAGCACTGCATCACTGCACGATGCTTGATGAGGTTCTGCACATTGAATTGATTATGCCGTTTGTCTGGCAGCGTGGTTTTGAGGCGCTGAAAGAAGCGACAACGCAAAAATTGCAGTCAGTGACCGGGGCTAAATCTGTTGCGTGGAAATTGAACCATGATATCAGCACATTACGCCGTGCTAACGATTTGCCGGGAATTAATGGTGTCCGTAATATTTTGGCTGTCAGCTCAGGTAAAGGTGGCGTGGGTAAATCCAGCACTGCGGTAAACCTGGCATTGGCATTGGCTCAGGAAGGGGCCAAAGTCGGTATTCTGGATGCGGATATTTACGGTCCTTCGGTTCCGAGCATGTTGGGAACCACCAAAGAGCGCCCAACTTCCCCGGATGGTCAGCATATGGCGCCTATTATGACTCATGGCCTTGCCACTAATTCCATTGGCTATCTGGTGACAGATGACAATGCAATGGTATGGCGTGGCCCGATGGCCAGTAAGGCATTGATGCAGATGCTACAGGATACATTATGGCCGGATCTTGATTATCTGGTTATCGATATGCCGCCGGGAACCGGTGATATTCAGCTTACGTTGTCACAAAACATCCCGGTCACGGGGGCGCTGGTGGTGACAACGCCTCAGGATATCGCCTTAATTGATGCGATGAAAGGCATTGTCATGTTCCAAAAAGTGAAAGTTCCTGTACTGGGGATCGTTGAAAACATGAGTGCGCATATTTGCGGCAACTGTGGTCACCTGGAGCCTATTTTTGGTACCGGCGGGGCGGAAAAACTGGCCGCTAAATATCATTGTAAACTGTTGGGACAAATTCCTCTGCATATTTCGTTACGTGAAGATCTTGACCGTGGAGAGCCAACCGTTATCAGCAATCCTGATAGTGAATTCACGGATATTTACCGGGAAATTGCAGCGAATATTTCTGCGCAGATGTACTGGCAGGGTGAGAAGATACCGACGGAAATTTCGTTCCGCGCTGTTTAATATCCATATTCGGTTAGTCGTAATGGGTTGTGATATTTTCATAACCCGTTTTTGTGTATCGGAAGAAAGAATTCTTTTCAGATTCATATCTGTTGCATGGCTCTTATGCGAAACGCTTCGAAAAAAATGAGACTTAATCTTGTTTACACTGGAACAGATATCATTAACTCCCTATAATCTCGCCCGACTTAGCACTCTTAGGTGCTTTGTTCCCCATTTTTTCTAGAATCAGGTTAATCTCTATTATGGCTGACGAAGCACATCAGTGCACAATTGTAGGAATTTCCGGTGCATCTGCCTCAGGTAAAAGTCTCATTGCGAATACACTTTACCGTGAACTACGCGCTCAGGTTGGTGATCACAACATCGGTATTATCCCAGAAGATTGTTACTATAAAGACCAAAGCGATCTATCAATGGAAGAGCGTTATAAGACCAATTATGACCACCCAAGTTCCATGGATCACAATCTGCTCTTTTCTCACCTGCAAGATCTAAAAGCCGGTAAATCAATTGAATTACCACAGTATGATTATGTCGCGCATACCCGAAAGTCAGAATCGATTCATTTTGCGCCGAAAAGAGTTATTATTCTGGAAGGTATTCTGTTATTGACGGATAAGCGCTTGCGCCAGGAGATGGACTTCTCTATTTTCATTGATACACCGTTGGATATTTGTCTTATGCGTCGTATTAAACGGGATGTTAATGAACGGGGGCGTTCTCTGGATTCTGTGATTGAGCAATATCATAAAACTGTACGTCCAATGTTTCTGCAATTTATTGAACCATCAAAACAATATGCAGATATTATTGTGCCGCGCGGGGGTAAAAACCGCGTAGCGATTGATGTGCTGAAAGCCAAAATTGGTCAGTTCTGCGAATAATAAAACTTTGCTTGTCAGGCATTGATAAGCATCATCGTATTTGAGAGGGAAAAGAATGCGACTCTGTGACCGTGACATTATTAAATGGCTTGATGAAGGTAAATTGGTCATTTCTCCGCGTCCGCCGATTGAACGAATTAACGGGGCAACGGCTGATGTGCGCCTTGGAAACCAGTTTCGTGTTTTCCGTGGTCATACTGCCGCGTATATTGATTTGAGTGGTCCAAAAGATGAAGTGAGCGCTGCCCTTGATCGCGTGATGAGCGATGAAATTATCCTGCCTGATGATGAGGTTTTTTTCCTCCATCCCGGAGAGTTGGCACTGGCTGTCACTTTGGAATCCGTCACATTGCCTGATGATTTGGTGGGCTGGCTTGATGGACGTTCTTCTCTTGCCCGTCTTGGATTGATGGTGCATGTGACGGCGCACCGCATCGATCCGGGCTGGCATGGTCAGATTGTTCTCGAATTCTATAATTCGGGTAAATTGCCTCTGGCGCTGCGTCCGGGTATGGTGATCGGTGCTTTGAGTTTTGAACCGTTATCTGGCCCGGCTGATCGTCCATATAATCGTCGTCAGGATGCAAAATATAAAAATCAGCAAGGTGCGGTGAGTAGCCGTATTGATGAAGATTAATGTTTTTATCGGTTACTGAGTCGCATTTACCGCTTTAATAAAGCTGAGGAAGTCATGAAAAGATTACTGACGACACTGGTTATTTTGCTGGTCGTGATTATTACCGGTTTGGCGACATTAGTCATGTTAGTGAACCCGAATGACTTTCGTGCTTATATGGTTAAGCAGGTGCAAAAGAAGAGTGGCTATCAGCTTGTTCTGCAAGACGGCATGCGCTGGCATGCCTGGCCAAAACTCAGCATTATTACCGGGCGCATGTCATTAACTGCACCGGGAGCGGCGCAGCCGGCAGTGACGGCAGAAAATATGCGCCTGGATGTGGAGCTGTGGCCACTGCTTTCCCATCAGCTTGTAGTTAAAGAGGTGATGTTAAAAGGGGCGGTGTTGCGATTAACCCCGGAAAGCAAAGTTCAGGAAAAAGAGAATGCCCCTATTGCACCGAAAGGGAATCCAGCAAATCCTGTCGCTAAAGGGGAACGCTGGAAACTTGATATTGCCAGAATTAAAGTCGCTGACAGTTTACTTATCTGGCAAAGCGATGATCACGCTCAGTTGAATGTCCGCGATATTAATCTGCTTATGAAACGGGGTGATCAAAACCATATCAGTGTGGAATTGAGCAGTAAGGTCAATAAGAATCAACAAGAACTGGCTTTTAATCTTAATGCAAATGTAGACATTTCTGGTTATCCATATCGTGTTGCCGGTAATATTGATTCTTTCGATTATCAGCTTCAGGGGGTAGGTATACCCACGGCAGGAATTAGTGGTTCGGGAAAAGTGAATGCTGTTTATCAGGAAAAAACGGCAGATAAACCACAAACAATCTCTCTACAGGCACTGAATTTCACTGCTAATGAGAGTGATCTGCATGGCAGTATAAAGGCAATATTAGGTGCTCACCCTGATTATCAGATAAATTTATCTTCCCAAAAATTGAATTTAGATAATCTGGTGGGGTGGGATTTGCTTTCTGAAGATAACTCAGAAGCAAAACGCCATTACCGGATAGAGAATAGTTCGGCTAAACCAGTGATTGCGGTTTCGAGTCCAGCTCAGCTTGATTATAGCGCTACATTTTTGAATGATTTTGATGCCGGTGTTACTGTTAATGCGAACAAATTTATTTATCGGGGGATGGAAATCGATGACCTGATATTTAAAGCCGAGAGTAATGAAGGTATTGCCGAAATTTCTGTTCTGAGTGGGAAATTATTTGGTGGTCATTTCTCCCTTCCAACCATTCTGGATGCAACAGGCAATCAACTTAAATTGCATACCAAACCTTTACTGCAAGATATAGAATTGGAACCCGTACTCAAAGCATTTTCTTTACCACAGGCATTTAGTGGTAAATTCAATCTTAATGGCGATCTTTCTGGTAAAGGATATGGTGGTTATGCTATTTCGCATATTTGGCATGGTGATCTTAATTTTAGTTTAGTTAATGCAAAAATGTATGGATTGAATATCTCCCAATTGATCCGGCAATCTGTTGCTCGTGCAACGAATAAAGTGAATATTCCTGATGATATGGATAACTTTACCCGTGCCAAAAGGCTTGATATTAAAGCAGTACTTAATCAGGGTGATGTAAAAATCAGTCAGCTTCATGCCGTATCCGAGCTGCTAAATATTGACGGCCAGGGTGAGGCCAACTTGCTTAAACAAGATGTTGATGTTGCTTTAAAAGTGCAGGTAACACAAGGGTGGGGTGCAGATGATGAATGGGTGCGCCGTTTGCGAAAACTGAAAGTACCACTGCGGGTTTATGGTAATTGGAGTAATCTGAAATACAACTTTGATATTGAGCAATTGTTACGTAATGAGCTGGAGAACAAAGCAAAGCAGGCTATCAATGATTGGGTTGAACGTAATAGCAATAGTAATAAAGAACAATAGAACGCTCTGGTGCATTCGGTGCGCTTTGTTGAACCATTGAAGTTTGCTGGGTTAAACTGCGAAGTTATAATGAATGCCGTCAAGGGATTCAATGCCCCGGTACAGTTCATCAGAACTGACCGGGCTTTTATTTTATTCCTGGAGGAAAATAAGAACTTGGTGATGCTGGTGAAATAGCTCCGGGTTATTCTTTATCTTCTTCCTCTGAAACCAATGGCGTAATTTTTACCTTATTAATTCGGTGACTTGTGACTTCCAATGGCTCAAACAGATAATTATCAATCTGCAATTGCTCACCTTGTTGTGGAATATGTTGTGAATGCTCCATCAATAAGCCTGCTAAGGTTTGATATTCACGCTTCTCATCCAGTTGCAAAGGAACGTAAAGGATCAAATCATCCAGCGGCATATAACCATTGGCAATCCAGCAGCCATTTTCAGTCGTTTGAATATCATGACGGGCATCAGTTTCTTCGCCATCTACCGGCAGATTACCCGCGATAGTTTCCATGACATCGGTCAGAGTAACGACACCTTCCACAGAACCAAATTCATCGACGACAAACGCGAAGTGAGTCTGTGCCTGGCGGAACTGTTCCAACGCCTGAAGCAGGGAAAGTTGCTCAGGGAAAATCAGCGGTTGTTTTATCAACGAATGCAAATCAAAAGGCTGCTGGTTGAGTTGTTGATTCAGTAAATCAATGACATGGACAACACCTAATGGTTCGTCACTGACATTTTCATCTGTCACGACAATACGTGTGTGAGGGTTTTTACTCAGTATTTGCGTCAGATTTTCCGCCGGTGCATTGATATCAAGGTATTCCACGTCGTGGCGTGAGGTCATGATACTGTTGACGTTACGCTGCGCCATACCCAAAACTCTGGCAATCATCTGGCGTTCTTGTGGATCAAACACTTCTTGATTATCAGAAATCAGATTAGATGTATGGTTATCCAATTCTGCCTTTTCATGTTTACCACTGAGGATACGCAAAACCGCCTCCGCTGTTCTTTCACGTAGTGAGCGGGAAGCGGTAAGAAATCTGCGGCGGTTAAATTGAGCGAACTGGTTTAAGGATTCAATCATAATTGAGAAGCCGATGGCGGCATACAAGTAACCTTTTGGTATGTAATAACCAAAACCTTCGGCAACCAGACTGAAACCAATCATCAGCAAGAAGCTCAGACAGAGAATAACGATGGTTGGATGAGCATTGACGAAGGTTGTTAACGGCTTACTTGCCAGTATCATCAGGAACATCGCGATGGTTACTGCTGCGATCATGATACCAATATTATTAACCATACCGACAGCAGTAATCACTGAGTCTAGAGAGAAGACGGCATCAAGGACAATGATCTGCGCGACAACCGTCCAAAATTTAGACGTTTTGCGTTGTTGCCCTGAGTGTGCATCTTTGCCTTCCAGTCGTTCGTTTAGCTCCATAGTCGCTTTGAATAGCAAGAAAAGGCCACCTACCAGCATAATCAAATCACGGGCACTGAATGGATGTTCCCAAAGCGTAATTAATGGATTAGTTAGCGTTATCAGCCAGGAGAGACTAAAAAGCAACACGACACGCATCAGTAGTGCGCAGGTCAACCCTGTGATACGCGCTTTGTCTCTTAGTTTTTCAGGAAGTTTATCTGCCAGAATGGCAATAAAGACCAGGTTGTCGATTCCGAGGACAATTTCTAGAACGATAAGAGTAACCAGTCCAGCCCATATCGTCGGATCTGCGATCCATTCCATACCGTTTGTTTTACCTTTCTTAATATGACGGCTTATGCCGAATAATGAATAATGGGCATTGACTCATAAAATTTCAATAGTTGATTTTTCATCTGAGGAAGTTTTTTTCAAAAAATAAGTTATGGCGGTATTGATAGCACCAATAACTATCCACTGAGCCTAATCCTGAGTTAACATGTGATCACATTAACAAATTGCATACTAATGATAATTAGTGTGCAAGTATTATCATCAGACAGGAGTTATTCATGTCCAAGCAGCAGATTGGTGTTGTCGGTATGGCGGTGATGGGGCGTAACCTGGCGCTGAATATTGAAAGCCGTGGTTATTCCGTATCTATATTTAATCGTTCAAGTGATAAAACTGACGAAGTGATTGCCGAAAATCCAGGGAAAAAATTAGTCCCAAGTTACACTATCGAAGAGTTTGTCGATTCACTGGAAAAACCGCGCCGTATTCTGCTTATGGTTAAGGCTGGCGAAGCAACCGATAAAACTATCGCTTCACTGACTCCGCATCTGGATAAAGGTGACATTTTGATTGATGGTGGTAATACCTATTTTCAGGATACTATCCGCCGTAACCGGGAACTTTCTGCTCAGGGCTTTAATTTTATCGGTACAGGTGTTTCCGGTGGTGAAGAAGGGGCATTGAAGGGGCCATCAATCATGCCGGGCGGTCAAAAAGAGGCGTATGAGTTGGTTGCGCCAATTCTGCAAGAGATTGCGGCTAAAGCTGAAGGTGAACCTTGTGTGGCATATATTGGCCCGGATGGCGCCGGTCATTATGTAAAAATGGTTCACAATGGGATTGAATACGGTGATATGCAGCTCATAGCTGAAGCCTATTCCTTACTGAAAAACGCTCTGAATCTGAGCAATGAAGAGTTGTATGAAATTTTCACTGATTGGAATAATGGTGAACTGAGCAGCTATTTGATTGAAATCACGGCTGATATTTTCCGTAAGAAAGATGAAGCAGGCCAATATCTGGTTGATGTGATTTTGGACGAAGCAGCAAATAAAGGGACGGGTAAGTGGACCAGCCAGAGCTCTTTGGACTTGGGTATTCCATTGACGCTGATCACTGAATCTGTATTTGCACGTTATATCTCTTCTCTGAAAGATCAGCGAGTTGCTGCTGCTAAAGTTTTGAGTGGGCCGCAAGTACAGCCATTCAAAGATGATAAAGCTGAATTTATTGAGAAAGTGCGCCGTGCACTCTATCTAGGTAAAATCGTCTCATATGCTCAGGGCTTTCAGCAATTGAAAGCGGCATCTGATGAGTACCAATGGAACTTGAATTACGGTGAGATCGCTGGAATTTTTCGCGCTGGTTGCATCATTCGCGCTCAATTCTTGCAAAAAATTACTGATGCATATAACGGAAATGCAGATATTGCCAACCTGTTATTGGCGCCTTACTTCAAGAAAATTGCTGATGAATATCAGCAGGCGTTGCGTGATGTTGTCTCTTATGGTGTGCAGAATGGCATTCCAACTCCCACTTTTTCCGCAGCTATTTCTTACTATGACAGCTACCGTTCAGCCGTATTACCAGCAAATCTGATTCAGGCGCAACGTGACTACTTCGGTGCCCATACTTATAAGCGTACTGATAAAGAGGGTGTTTTTCACACTGAATGGATGGAGTAGATCCTGTTATCAACGATTGACCGGAAGAGTGAAGCGTTTGTATTGGGTATGATGTCGTTTTAGCTTCCTCGATAATTCTGGGTGCGCCGTTGCGGTTTTTTGATCGTGTGCCGCAACGGTGCGGCTTAAATTAATTTTCAGAAAATGATTTATCTGAGAGTGATGATTGCAGCACCATGTGCATTATAAGAGAAAGAGTAAGAGAAATAGAATGCTCCGTTGCCAATATATTCTCCGGTGTTGGTATTTCTTACATATATTGAAGTGACTATCTCTTTCTGGACAACCCTGAATTTAGATGATCCTCTAATTTATTTATCAATATCTGGATTATCGATCACCCATTCATAGTATTTATTCTCTGGATCGTTATAGTGATGCCATATATGAACTTTTGATAATTTTCCAATTCTTACTGAGCGAAATTTGTCGTTAAGCTCTGAAGGGAGCGATATGATTCTATCAAGTCCAGGATATTCGTGTGACTTACCTTGATCGTTTTTTCTTCGAAAAATTTTACACCTGTGATTAATTATTTTGTCATTTTTTCTACTCCTCAAAGTTGATGTGAATAATATATAGATAGTAGATTCATATAATAAATGCAACATATTGTTTGAAATATTAAATGTTGATATTTACAGTAAGATTTTTACCTTAATTTTAGCATTCTCATTTAATATGAATATTTTTCACATTTGGTATTTTGGACAAATACTATCAAGTTATTTTTCATGAATAATATTACGTAAATACCTATAAATAAATATATAATAATGGAATGGTTGGATTTTTAGATAATTCATAAGAGAATCATTAGATAAGTCTTTTTCTGAAAAGAGGAATAGATGGAAGTGAATTATCGATTGTTGAAAAATTTACTGTTCCGGCAGAGACTACGACCTGTTTTTTATCATCATTTACTACAGGTTATTTATTAAGTATTGATAAATAAGAAGAAATAATTTATATTATCAAAGTCTTTGATGATCTTGGAATACACCGTTGCGGTTGATGATGATATGCCGCAACGGTGTTACTTAAATTTTCAGAACGTAGCCTGTCTGAAAACAAGGATTAATTATTATTGCATCATACCCAGATTAGAACGAAAAGTCGGTACTGATGATATGAATATCAAAGCGGTTATTACCTGCGTTGACTATTCTCAGATTTTTAGGGAAATTAGCCTTCTCATCAATAGTAACAACACCATTTGAATCACGATGAAAATAGAATGATCCGTTATTAATATATACTCCAGTTTTGGTATTCCTTATCGCAATAGCAGTGACTAACTCTATATTATATGGGAGTATACCAACGAGCGCATAATCATCATCAGTCGTCGTTTCAACTGGGCCTACACAATGTGTATTTGTGAACATGGAGAATCTTATACCTGAATTGGTGTCATCAATGATTCTTAATGCAACCAGGCATGTATCCTTTGGTGCGATTTTAAATTTAGATAATCCTTTAATTTCTCTATCAATATCTGGATGATCATATTCCCATTCACGGTAACGTTGGCCTGGTTCCCAATTACTATAATGACGCCACGCATAGACTTTTGATAGCGTTCCAATTTTCACTGAACGAAATCTATCGTTGAGATCGTAAGGCAGTGGAATAATGCTATCGTTTTCTGGATAATGATGCGCTTCTCCTAGATAGTATTTTCTATCGAAAAAGGTTGCACCTGTAACTAATTTATCAGTCATATTTCTTTACTCCTTAAAAAACTTATTTTGGAAAAATGTAATCTTTCTTTCTGAAAGCAAATTCAGAATACAATGAGTGTGGGGTTTTTGTATTTAATAAAATATAATGAACAGATATATTAAATTGTTGCCAATATAACGTTAATATAATTGACATGCTATTTTTTGGCTAAAGGTTGAAATAAAGGTTCTGAAATTAAAATAATTGAAAATTCCTATCAAGGAATACCTTTATTTGGATGGGGAATTATCCCCTAAAGTAATTGATAACTTTTTGTATATGACTAAACAGTGAATAATTAGATATTCATGGTATTTGATAATTATATCTGTCTGTTTAATGTTCATATAATGTGAACATAATGATAATCATTATCTAATGATATGAATTTGCGGGGGGGAATAGTTACTGCTTTAAATGAAAAAACTTAAAGTATTATCTTAAATAGCCTATTCCTATAGACTATTTAATTAATTTTTCATCATTGAATTGAGAATTATTTGCTTACCTTAAGTTAGCAATGAAATTTACTTATGACATCTCTTCAACTTCAATCGACCTATTATCACTTTAATTTTCTGTAATTGTATTTATTCGGTCCGCCGAAAATTCACCAGTTCAGGTTGTGCAATTCGGTGATAATCTTTGGTGTTGAGAATGACAGAGCATTCAAGACTGCCGGCATTAAAGGCAAGTTCATCAAAGCGCTCAAACAATAAAGGGTCTGCAACCAGTTTTAAATCCGGATGGAAACTGAAAGGTGGAATAGCACCGAACACACATTGAGTCAGTTCAGAAACTTCTTTAGGACTTGCCAAGGATGCACGAGCGCCACCGAGCTGTTTTGCCAGTACGAAGAGATCAGCTTGTTGATCCGCAGGAAGTACAGCAAGTACATATTGACGGAACCCTCCCCCTTTAATGTGACAAACTAATCCTTTAGCGCCTTGTCCAAGTTGTGTACCACGAATTTTTGCAACTTCTTCAGAGCGACCTGCGGTTGGATGTTTTATCACTCGATAACGGGCATGACTATCATCCAGTAACATAATCAGACGGTTAAATATTTCATTAGAGGACAAAATAAACTCCTAAGCAAATAGTGTAATGAATTGATACATGATCTTTTTCAATTATTGGATTTATTATATTTATATTAAGACATATTACCAACCAGAAAGATTATAAAGTTGGCATTTGAATGGATATCATCTGATTCTATCGAGGTATATATTTATATTTTTTAAGTTATACGACTTAAATAGAGCTATTATTTATATTTGTTGCAAGAGGATTTTTTATATTTTCATATTAAAACTATTTTAATATTAAGGACTTGCTGATGATAACAACGAAATTTTTTATGCCATTGGTCAATATGATAGGTGTGGGCTGTTTAGTTGAAGCGGTAAATTCGATGAAAGATTATGGTTATAAGCAAGCATTTATTGTAACTGACCATGTTTTAAATGAAATTGGAATAGTAGCAAAAGTTCAATCTTTGCTGGCAGATGTAGGTATTGAGAGTGTGGTCTACGATGGCACACATCCAAATCCGACGACGGTTAACGTTTCTGAAGGTCTGGATATTCTGCGTCAGTATAACAGCGATTGTATTATTTCTTTAGGTGGTGGTTCACCACATGATTGCGCAAAGGCCATCATGTTAGTAGCAGCTAACGGTGGAAATATCCGGGATTACGTAGGTACTGATCGTTCATTTAAGCCACATTTGCCATTAATTTCTATTAATACTACTGCGGGTACCGCATCTGAAATGACGCGTTTTTGTGTCATTACGGATGTGGAGCACCACGTGAAGATGGTTATTGCGGATAAAAATATCATACCTGTGTTGTCCGTAAACGATCCGGAATTGATGGTGGGAATGCCGAAAGGTTTAACCGCAGCGACGGGAATGGATGCTATGACTCATGCGATTGAATCCTATGTTTCTGTAAGCGCTAATCCAATAACAGATACCTGTGCGTTGAAAGCGATCACGCTGATTAGCCAATCTCTGCGCCACGCAGTAGAAGATGGAAGTAACATAAAAGCCCGTGAGAACATGGCTTATGCGCAATTTTTGGCAGGTATGGCATTTAATAGTGCACTGCTTGGATATGTTCATGCAATGTCTCACCAATTGGGTGGTTCCTACGATTTACCACACGGCGTATGTAACGCTGTTTTATTGCCGCACGTTCAGGAATTCAACGCCAAAGTATCTGCTGGTCGTTTGAAAGACGTTGCGGCAGCAATGGGGGTAGATGTAAGAGCCATGAACGATCAGCAGGGGGCGGCGGCGTGTATTGCTGAAATTCGTAAGTTGTCAAAAGATATTGGCATTCCGGCGGGTTTGGCTGAATTGAATGTCAAACTAGAAGATTTGCCAATGATGGCAACGAATGCCCTGAAAGATATCTGTTGTTTGACTAATCCAGCTCAGGCCAGCCATGAAGAAATTGTTGCAATTTTCAAAGCTGCTATGTGATCTGGTTGATCCATAGATAACAGTGGAATGTCCTGTTTTTTCTCCTGGGTATCTCAATTACCCTGTTTTTTAAACAAAGTCATTGAGATACCCAGATGAGAAACAGTCAGTTCATCACCATTAGTAAAAGTAAAACCGACCCGTTGTGATTTTAGCCGGGAAAAGTAATCCAAGTTTCTATATTCTCTCCGTTCATGATGAGGCAGTGGATAATCCGTTATTCCCACATATTTTTTCCTTCCCGTATCAGATGCCATACGGTTGTGCCTGACTCCGCGTCCTGAACATCAAAAGCAATGGCACCCTGAGCAAAGAAATACTGCTTGCCAGGGATGCTGTCTGTTCGCCAGAATCCGCTGACCAGAGCCGGATGGCCTCCTTTCAACGGGGTCACATGCAGAGGTCCACGGTCATAACGGGCATACCAAGCCAGTGTGGAAATCGTAGTAAAATGACCGGCGCCATAAAAATGCAGTGAACGGCGGCATCAGTTTTCATACCAACCGCCACGTCAATTGTTTCATCTTTCCCGTAGTTGGCGAATAACACAACTGAGATCCAGATTTTGGTCTTGGAGAAGAACCATCAGGTGATACATCAGGTCTGCCGCTTCATTCGTTAGCTCTTCTCTGTTATTAACCGTAGCCGCCAAAGCGGTTTCTACACCTTCTTCACCGACTTTCTGGGCGATTCGTTTGGTACCGCTGGCATATAATTTTGCGGTGTATGAATGGTCAGGGTCCGCTGTTTTACGACCAGCCAGCAATTTTTCAAGCTGGTAGAGAAACCCCCACTCAGTTTGGGCCGGAGTAAAGCAGCTGTTTGTACCAAAATGGCAGGTGGGGCCGTTCGGGTCAACGAGGGCTAACAGGGCATCACTGTCACAATCAGGATAGATACTGACCAAATTAAGAAAATGGCCGGAGCTTTCACCTTTGGTCCACAGACGCTGTTTGCTACGGGAAAAGAAAGTGATTTTGCCTGAATTGATCGTGGTATTAAGTGCTTCTTTATTCATATAGCCCATCATGAGGACATCACCGGATACCGCATGTTGTACGATAACCGGCATCATATAAGCGACTTTTTCCCAATCCAGTTTTTCGATTTGTTGTTCGGTCAGCAAGTTCTTATCTCCACGTTTTGTTGTGCAAAGTACTGTTTTAGTTCACCAATATTAATAATACGTTTATGGAATACTGATGCGGCTAGTGCGCCATCGACGTTTGCCTGTTTAAAGGCGTCAAGGAAATGTTCTGGTGTCCCGGCGCCGCCGGAGGCAATGAGAGGGACATGACAGACATCGCGTACCTGTTTTAGTTGCGTCAGATCGTAGCCATTACGGACACCATCCTGGTTCATCATATTCAGTACGATTTCACCCGCGCCGCAGTGCTGTACTTCTTTTACCCAATCGAGGGTTTGCCATTGAGTCGCTGTTGTCCGTTTTTCATTCCCGGTAAACTGATAAACTTGATAGCAGCCAGTGCTTTCATCAAACCAGCTATCAATCCCTACGACGATGCATTGAACGCCATAACGATCTGCCAAACGTGTAATTAAAGTTGGGTCAGCAAGTGCAGGGGAGTTGATGGAGATTTTATCTGCCCCAAATGAAAGGATTTTCCCCGCATCTTCGACGGTTTTAATGCCACCGGCGACGCAGAAAGGGATATCAATCACCTCTGCCACTCTGGCTACCCAACTTTTGTCTACCACCCGCCCATCAGATGAGGCGGTAATATCGTAGAAAACCAGCTCGTCGGCGCCTTCTTTTGCATAGCGTTGAGCCAGTGGAACAATATCGCCGATGATTTCGTGGTTACGAAACTGAACACCTTTAACCACTTGCCCATCACGAACATCAAGACAAGGAATTATGCGTTTTGCCAGCATTGAATTGCCTCCGTTAGTGTAAATTTCCCGTCGAGTAATGCACGACCAATAATAACTCCGGCTACACCGCTGGCAGGCAGAGAGGTGATATCATTTAACGTGCCAATACCACCTGAAGCCTGAAACGCAATTTGCGGATAGCATTGGCAAATTTCCCGATAGAGTTCGATGTTCGAGCCATTCAGCGTGCCATCGCGGGAGATGTCGGTACACAGGACATATTTCAGTCCCAAAGGCAGATATTGTTCAACAACCTGTTCCAGCGTGACAGCTGAATTCTCCTGCCAGCCATTGATAGCAACCTGTTTTATACCTGCGTCATTGATGCGTATATCCAGTGCCAGCACAATGTTTTCTGCACCATAACGCTCAAACCATTGCATAACTAATGCCGGTTGTTTTATGGCGGTAGAACCAATGACAACCCGATTGGCGCCGGCATCAAGCAATGTTTTTACATCTTCTTCTGTACGAATGCCGCCGCCAACCTGAACAGGCACAGAAACAGCTGAAAGTAACTTTCGCAGTAAAGGAGTTTGGCGGGCTGATGGATCTTTAGCTCCAGTCAGATCGACCAGATGGAGTAGTTTTGCTCCCTGTTGAGCATATTGCTGAAAATGGGACAGAGGATCATATTGATAATCCCGCTGTTGATCATAATTTCCCTGATGTAACCTTACGATCTGGCCATCAATCAAATCTAGTGCCGGTATAATCATTGCGCTTACATCTCCAGAAAATTCTTTAATAGCCTGGCTCCAGCGGCACCGGAACGTTCAGGGTGAAACTGCACGCCAAAGAAGTTATCTTTGGCGATTGCACTGCTGAAAGTATTGCCATATTCAGTTTGAGCGATTGTGTATGTATTCACTGGGATCGCGTAACTATGGACGAAATAAAAATGGCTATTGTCTTTAATGCTGCGGAACAGAGGGTGCCCGGCTTCTGGCAGAACCTGATTCCAGCCCATATGAGGCAACGGAAGCCCATTGGTAGCCATTTTTTTGACCGGTGAGTCAATAAACTCAAGCAGAGTGACATCATCACCTGTATCACCTGTGACATGATCGCCTTCTTCGCTGGTGGCGGCGAATAATTGCATGCCAAGACAAATACCTAACACAGGTTGGTTCAGTACTTTAATTAACGGGATAAGTTCCCGTTGTTTCAGTTGATCCATTGCTGCACTGGCCGTGCCGACGCCAGGCAGAAGTAATTTATCTGCGGTCAGGATCGTTGCTGGATCCAGACTGATTTCAGGCTTATAACCTAATTTTTGGATAGCATAAGCGACTGATGACAGGTTAGCGCAGCCAGTATCAAGAATGACGACTTTCATCATAGGACCCCTTTGGAACTTGGCAATGTATCGCCTTCTATTCGAATCGCCTGACGCAGTGTCCGGCCAAAGACTTTGAACAAGCTTTCCGCTCTGTGGTGATCATTGCTGCCTTTCGTTTCTAGGTGCAGTGTGCAGGCCATTGCATAAGAGAGTGAGCGGAAGAAATGCTCAACCATTTCGGTACTCAGATCACCCACTCGCTGGTATTTGAACTCAGCTTTATATTCAAGGTGGGGGCGACCAGAGATGTCCAGAGCACAGCGGGCAAGGCATTCATCCATTGGCAACACAAAACCGAAGCGGCAGATGCCCCGTTTATTTCCCAGAGCCAGCTTTAACGCTTCGCCGAGAGCCAGACCGGTATCCTCAACAGTGTGGTGATCATCAATACAGAGGTCGCCTTTAACTTGGATATGCATACGGAAGCCACCGTGGGTAGCAATCTGATCCAGCATATGGTCGAAGAATCCGACGCCGGTATTGATTTTGCTGCCACCTTCATGATCGAGCCAAACGTCAATCTTGATAGAGGTCTCTTTTGTCACTCGTTGAACGTGAGCATGACGATATTTACGGGTTAGTTGTTCACTTATGGTTCGCCAGCCAAGGTTTTCCGGATGGTAACGTAACCCCTTAATTCCCATATTTTCAGCTAGTTGCAGATCTGTTTCTCGGTCACCAATAACATAGCTGTTAGTCGTGTCCATCAAGCCTTCGGCCAGATATTTTTCCACCAATTTTATTTTTGGCTTACGGCAATTACAGTTATCTTCTGGCTTGTGTGGGCAAATTAAAACTTCATCAAAGCGGATCCCTTGAGAATTAAAAATCTGCATCATCAGGTTGTGTGGTGGTTCAAACTGTTCCAATGGAAAGCTATTTGTACCAAGGCCATCCTGATTAGTGATCATAATCAGCTTGAAACCTGATTTTTGCAGAGCAAGCAGAGCAGGAATAACATCAGCTTCCAATGCCAGTTTGTCCAGGCGATCAACCTGAAAATCTATTAATGGTTCAGTGATCAGCGTGCCATCCCGGTCAATAAAAAGGTGTTTCTGGTTCATCAGCGTGTTGTTTCCTTTTGTTGTTTATTTTTAGTGGAAAGGGTGCTGATGGCTGCAACCACCTGTTCACATTCTTTACGGGTGCCTATGGTGATCCGCAGGCAACCATCCAATTCAGGCTGTTTGCGCTGGTCGCGCAGAATAATGCCCTGATGCCATAATGTTCTGAAAACGGTTTCGGCATCATAGAATTTCACCAGTGTGTAGTTGGTTTCACTGGGGAATACTTTTTCAACGATGGCCAATTTATTCAGAGCTTGCTGCAAGTAGTCGCGGTTCTCCCTGATTTCAATGACCCGTTTTTGCATAACGGCGATGCCTTCTGCTGTCAGTGCCTGTGCTGCAATATTCGCAACAGGAGTGGAAAGCGGGTAAGGCGCAATGACTTTTAACAACAGAGTGATGATATCCACAGAGGCGAGAGTAAATCCACAGCGCAAACCCGCTAAAGCAAAAGCTTTCGAGAGGGTTCGCAAAATGACTAAATTCGGATAGTTTTTTAGCCAGCTTGCGATACTATTTTCCGGGCAGAACTCAATATAGGCTTCATCAATAGTGACAATTGCGCGATTGGCTGCCAGTTCCAGAACTTTACGTAGTGCATCAGGGTTGATCGAGTTCCCTGTTGGATTGTTAGGGCTACAGATATAGATAAGCTTTACCCGGTCGAGGTTATTTTCGATTGCTTTGATATCCAGTTGCCAATTTTTCAGTGCGGCAATTTTCTTTTGTTCGACACCGAAAGCTTCTGCGCTGACACTGTACATACCATAAGTCGGAGGGCAGAACAGCACTGCATCTTGTCCAGGTTCACAAAATACACGGATCAGCAGCTCAATGGATTCATCTGCGCCACGACAGGCCAGTACTTGATCAGGTTGTAAACCGGCATAGGTTGCATAACGGCAGATTACTGATGCAGGCTGGCAGTCAGGATAACGGTTCAGTGTCTGCCCGGTGAGTTGTAACTCAGGGGCCAGTGGGTATTCATTGGCATTCAACCAAACATCGCCATTGCCGCCGAGGCGACGGGCAGACATATAAGGTATTAATTTGCGGACATTTTCGCGTGCCAACAGATTGGCATCAAAAACGTTATTCATGTTTACTCCTTATCTGCAATATTCAGTGCAGCCACGCGTAAAGTGACGGCGTTTTTGTGAGCAGTCAATTGTTCTGCCTGCGCTAGTGTTTCAATGGTCTGAGATAAGTCCAGCAGCCCTTGCGGAGTGAGTTGCTGAATCGTCATACGCTTCAGGAAATCAGCCAGACCAAGGCTGGAATAAGTTGAGGTGTAGCCATAGGTTGGTAAGACATGATTGGTTCCTGAGGCGTAATCTCCCGCAGATTCTGGCGACCAGTCACCAAGGAAAACTGAGCCGGCACTGGTGATTTTTTCAACAAGATGTTCTGGTTGACAAGTTTGAATAATCAGGTGTTCAGGGCCATAGCGGTTACTGATTTCTACACACTGTTGCAGGTTTTTGGTCACAATAATGCGGCTGTGTTCCAGTGCCTTGGCGGCAATCTGTTTGCGGGAGAGCAGGGTAAGCTGTTTTTCGATTTCCGCTATAACTTTTTTGGCTAGATTCTCATTAGGCGTGACCAATATGACTTGTGAATCCGGTCCGTGTTCTGCTTGTGAGAGTAAATCTGCGGCAGCAAATACAGGGTTTGCACTCTCATCGGCAATAATAAGCACTTCCGATGGTCCGGCAGGCATATCAATAGCGGCACCGTCCATTCGCTGGCTAATTTGTCTTTTAGCTTCAGTGACATAAGTGTTACCAGGGCCAAAAACCTTATCTATTTTGGGTATGGATTCTGTTCCGAATGCCATAGCGGCAATGGCCTGTGCTCCGCCAATCTGGAATATTTCCGTAATTCCGCACAGTTTGGCTGCATAGAGAATTTCATCGGCAATAGGTGGCGGAGAACAAAGTACCACTTTACGGCAACCCGCTATTTTGGCAGGCGTTCCGAGCATCAAAACGGTAGAAGGTAATGGCGCGGAACCTCCGGGGATATACAACCCGACAGAATCAATGGGTCGTGTTATTTGTCGGCAATGGACTCCAGGCTGAGTTTCCACTTTAATCTCCACAGGTTTCTGAGCTTCGTGGAAAACGCGGATATTATTCATTGCTTGCTGCATCGCCTGTTTAATTTCATTATTCAGGCGGTTCTCTGCGGCTTCTATCTCTTCCGGCGAGATACGGATATTTTTAATAGTGATTTTGTCGAAATGTTGGCTGAGTTCCCGCAGAGTGCTATCACCATCAGCTTTAACTGCATTCAGAATTTTTTCCACTGTGCGGGAAATTTCTTCTGAAGCCGCAACAGCAGGGCGTGTCAGCAAAGCGCTTTGCTGTTCAGCATGACATTCCTGCCAACGAATCAAGGTTTCGAAACGGGTAGTCATCTTGTTTACTCCATCATTTTTTCAATCGGCAAAACTAAAATGGAACTGGCGCCAAGGGATTTAAGTTTCTCCATCGTTTCCCAAAACAGGGTTTCACTGCTCACCATATGCATAGCAACGCGGTTCTGATCACCTGCCAGCGGTAGGATAGTCGGACGTTCTGCCCCTGGTAGCAGAGAAATCACTTCTTCGAGTCTTTCATTTGGTGCATGCAACATGATGTACTTGGATTCACGGGCCTGAATCACTCCTTGAATGCGGCTCATTAACTTATCTATTAATTGCTGTTTTTCGGCGGGCATTTCGCCATCACGTTGGATCAGACAGGCTTTTGAACGGTAGATAACTTCCACTTCCCGCAGGCCATTTGCTTCCAGAGTTGCACCGGTTGAAACCAGATCACAGATGGCGTCTGCCAAACCGGCCCGGGGGGCAACTTCTACTGAGCCATTTAGCAGACAGGATTTAAAGTGGATTTTTTTCTGATCAAGATAACGTTTTAGCAGGTGAGGGTAAGAGGTAGCGATACGGGCATCTTGCAGACATTCGACGCCGGTATAGTTGTAATCCAGAGGTGCTGCCAGTGAAAGACGACAAGTGCCGAAATCAAGACGGCGTAAAGTGAAATAACGTGGATCTTCTCCCTGAGCACGGCGATTTAGCAGCTCTTCTTCCAGCACATTTTCACCAATAATGCCCAGATCAACGACGCCATCTATAACCAGTCCTGGGATATCGTCATCACGTACCCGCAGGATATCAATTGGCATATTCTCCGCGAATGCAATCAGACGTTGTTGTTGCAGATTGATTTTAATCCCACAGAGGGCCAGTAACTCTCGTGAATCTTCGCTTAATCGGCCTGATTTTTGCATCGCTATACGTAAACGTGATTTATCTAACATTTTTATCCCTATTTAAAATCGGAAACATAAAAAAACCCTCGGAAGAATTCTTCCGAGGGTTTTGTATTGCATTCATGCCACCGGAAGACCGTTAAACGTCTTCCAGCACACAGCAGCCTGAAAGACTAATCAGGATGATGGTGATGATGATGGTTGAATTGAATGCGAATCATAATGGGCTTCTCTTTTTTACATTGACTATTTCTAGTATTTACCATTTGCTGCTGGTTGCTTTGATTGGCAACCCACAGTGATTAAATTTTTTGCTTGCTATTCAACCTATACGATTTGGCAGGCTAAAAGCAATCAATTTTTTTAACAATAAATTTATATTACAATAATATCTTGTTTTTACTTGAAATATTGTTTGCTATAAGAAAAGTACAGGATTAATAATAACAGTGGCTTAATGTTCAGATTGTCAGCATAATCAAAGTAATATCAGGCATAAAAAGGGGTGATGATGAAAAAAATTTCCATTATCGGTCTGGGTTGGTTGGGAATGCCATTAGCCAAAGCATTGAGCCGTAGCGGTATGCAGGTTGTTGGCAGTAAAACGACGCCAGATGGTGTAGACGCAGCGCGTATGTCTGGTATCGAATGTTATTTGTTACAACTGGAACCCCAAATTAATTGTGCGTTTGATGATTTGGAACAGTTGATGGTCGCTGATGTGCTGATTATCACTTTACCGGCAAGCCACACGGTGGGTGGTAGTCATAACTATGTTAAGGCAGTTCAGTTAATTGTCGATACGGCTCTATCATATTCTGTACCAAGGATTATTTTCACCAGTTCTACTTCCGTTTATGGTTTTATTGCCGGTAACCTGAATGAAGATGCTCCTTTTTGCCCTGAAACACCTTCAGCTCAGGCATTGGTTGAATTAGAGAATTGGTTGCACAAACTGCCAAATATTTCCGTTGATATTTTACGTTTGGCTGGGCTGGTGGGGAGTGGTCGTCATGCCGGGCGTTTTCTGGCGGGGAAAAAGGAAGTCAAAGGCGGGGGCCAGCTGGTAAATCTGGTTCATCAGGATGATGTTATTTCAGCCATTAGTCTGTTAATTCAGAGGACTGAGGGGGGGCATATTTATAATTTATGTGCGCCTGTTCATCCAACCAAAGTTGAGTTTTACCCTAAAGCGAGCAATCAGCTTGATTTAATTCCACCTGAGTTTGCCAGAGAAGGAACTCAGGTGAAGAGTCGGATTATTGATGGCAGCCGTATTTGTAGACAGTTAGGGTTTGAGTATCAATACCCAGATCCCAGATGGATGCCAATGAGCTGATTTTTATTAATTTAATTCAATCATGACAATTTCTTTGAACGCGGGTCTTGCTGCCATCCGCTGGTACCAGCGTTCAATATTTGGCAAAGATGGAGTGAACTGACCCAATCCATCCATTTATCTGCATTCGCTCTTTCTTGTAGATCTTGCGGGTCATCCAGTTTGCCAAATTTACCGCCAACATCTATCTGGTTATACGGCACATTCAGCTCTTTCAGGCACCAGAGCACTTTTTTACATTGGAAGAGTTTTTACGGCCCCAAACGGTCAACATGGGTTTCTCCTTAAATCAGGGTGATTAGACGGCCACTTAAATTAAAATCAATGGTCAGAACAATCTTTGCACTATTACATTGGTTTCTTGTCATACAACATCTTATATTAATAGAAATCTGACATTTTTCTTGTAAGTAAAAGGGAGAAGGGTGATGAAGAACAGTTTGGCTATGACGATGAAGTGTGTTACTGCGGTGCTGTCAGCTATATTAGTCGTAAATACCAGTGCTTATGCGTCGGATGAACCTGTCGTTCCTTCGGTGGAGGCTAAAGCTTATGTGTTGATGGATTATGATAGCGGTAAAATTTTGGCTTCTGGTAATTCTGATGAGCCGCTTGATCCAGCCAGTCTGACAAAAATTATGACCAGCTATGTGGTTGGTCAGGCGATAAAAGCCGGAAAAATCACACCGGAAGATTGGGTTACGGTCGGAAAGGATGCCTGGGCAACGGGTAACCCGATACTGAAAGGTTCTTCTCTGATGTTTCTTAAACCCGGTGACAGGGTAAAAGTGATCGACCTGAATCGCGGTGTTGTTATTCAGTCTGGTAATGATGCCAGCATTGCTTTAGCTGATCATGTGGCAGGTAGTCAGGACGCATTTGTTAGTCTGATGAATAATTATGCAAAAGCGCTTGGGTTGACTAATACCTATTTTCGTACTGTTCATGGATTGGATGCTGAAGGTCAATTCAGTACCGCTCGTGATATGGCGGTATTGAGTCAGGCCATGATCCGTGATGTTCCTGATGAATACGCCCTTCATAAAGAGAAAGAGTTCACCTTTAATAACATTCGACAGCCTAATCGTAACCGATTGCTGTGGAATAAAAATATGAATGTGGATGGTGTGAAAACAGGCTATACCAGCGGCGCCGGCCATAATTTGGTTGCTTCAGCGACAGAGGGGCCAATGAGGCTTATTTCCGTTGTGCTGGGCGCGCCAAGCGATCGGGTTCGTTTCGCTGAAAGCGAAAAATTACTCTTGTGGGGATTTCGTTTTTATGAAACGGTGACACCAATTAAAGCCAGTGAACCGTTTGTTTCAGAAAAGGTTTGGTATGGTGATCGGTCAGATGTTGCTCTTGGTGTGGAAAAAGACGCAGCAATCACGATTCCCCGTGGTCAGTTGAAAAATCTGAAAGCCAGTTATACGTTGAATCAAACACCATTGGAAGCACCTTTGACAAAAAACCAGGTTGTTGGTGTTATTAATTTCCAATTAGGTGATAAAGTTATTGAGCAGCGGCCTTTAGTTGTTAAAGACGTTGTTGAGAAAGGAGGGTTTTTCAGTCGTATTTGGGATTTGATTGTCATGAAAGTTAGCGGTTGGTTTAATGCTATTTTTGGTTGATTTAATTTAAGTATTTAATTTTTTTGGGAGGATGAGTTCGAACGCCAACATGCAGCAGATATATTCTTCCTGGCTCAGGGCGCGGCATTTTTGTCGCGCACGTTTTACATATATTTGTCTTTTTCCAGAGAACAATCCCCGCTGCTTTTTACGGCAGAACCGTTATACCGGCCTTTGAATAATAAAACGCCGTTAGGTTTATCTTTCCAGTAAACCCATAAATTCAGCGGTTTATTTTCACCTTCAGTATCTTTTTCAAAGACCGTGACATTTTTGCCAAACACATATTCCATCATAGAAATGATCTGTTGCATAACCTGAAGATGTTTTTTTAATGTGTTGATTTTCTTTTGACATATAATCACCTATTATGTGAATCTACCGGTAATAAATAAAAGGAAAATAGATATTCATGCGCTAAAAATAGTAGTAAGCGTTATTGATATTTGTCAAGAGAACAGCTTTAAATTGTTTTTTTATTATTTTGTAGATAGTATTAGATGTGAAATTAATTATTAATAAATTAAAACATCTGAGTTGTAAAATATAACTAATGAAATTAATTTAATATACTATTGTTAACGTAATTAAACATATTGTAATTTATTTTTGATTTGTTATCGTTTTTATTTCACATAATATTTAAATTAAGTTAATGTTGAGCTAAGAATTAAAATTAGTATTGTTGTAAATAAATAATTCCAGAACAGGCGGAACTTTGAAATTCCGGTTCTGCCTGGAGAAAGGAGTATTTGGTAACAAGCTTCTTTTGGCTTTGAATAAATATAAACCTTATTCTACAAAAGAAATACTGCGCCAAATATTATTGTAACAATATCGTATTTGACGCAGCCATCTAGTGGCTTATAACTTGATATTAAGCCAGTAATGTTGCGTTGTAGATATAATTGTAACCACCAGGAGAAACAACTGATGAAGAGGTTATATTTACACGTTTGTTACTGCTGCAAGCGTTCAGAAGAAGGTGGTACAGTGCTGCGCCTTTGTAGTCTTGAGTATTCCACCATAAGATGTAGTTAAATTTACCGTTAGGGAATTGCATAGTCACAGTAATCTGCAATTGGTTTTGATCTGGTGCTGCTTGAACTGAAGTTACGGTACCAACAGCGAAATAGTAATTAGGAGCTTGCTCAATTTTATTTTCTGTTGCCACTTCACCAGTTGCAGAAGGATGTGCAAAGTTCATTGTATTAATCCTATAGTTTAATGTAGTTGAAAAGTAAATTCTTATTACTCAAATGTACAGACCAATAATTTGGCCGCCGAAGAAATATAAGGTAATTGGTAATTGTAATCTATATTAAAAGTTTATCCGTGTTATATAATTATTGATGCTGCTAAAATTTCACCAATAATATATTTCCTCTAAAGGGTTAGAGTTATAATAATCAAAGGGATAACGATAATCAAAAAATAATATTGATATTTATTTATGTCTTTTTGAAAGGATAAAATTAACAATTAATTTATATGTGATGCTATTGGTATGGGATATTATTGTTAATAAATCATGTGTGTTGGAAGTAATCTGATGAATATATAATTGTAAAATTTGGAATTAATTCATGGGAATGTATTTTAGTTTTAATAGTATTAATGCATATTATTTCTGTTAATAATCACAATGTAAAAGTATTTTTTGTATAATTATATTTAGGAATGAAATGTTAACGAGCATAAAAATTAAAATATTATTCTATGTTGTTTTCGAAGCTTGAGTTGAAGTGTTTATTATTTTACAGGTGGTTTTTAACGGATTTTGTTTTGTTGGAAAATTAAAGTTTGAGTGATTGTTATTTCTAATGTTCTATTCGGTAAATATATAGTCAGGTAAATTAATATTGAATTTTTTATAAATTTCTATTTCTCTATTAAATGGCACTAAATGTAATAATGGCAGGCAGAACGTTGATATTACGTTCTGCCTTAAGTTTGATAGAATGAGCTTTTGTAAAATCGGCATCATTTTAACTGAAAAATGTTGTGCTAAATACCCTATTGCAACAGTATTGTATTTTACAATTCATTAAATTGCTTTAATCAGATCGATTTTCTATTAGGAATTATTATTTAGCCCAAACATTTAACAACAAGTGATTATTTTACATAGAGATTTCTACGCAATTAATATAATCGCAGCCGAGAGGTCCGACTTTTCCTACAGTTCCTATCTTCACATCTTTCTTAGCGCAAAGAGCTTCCATAAGAACTTTATAAATAGCCATGCCTCTATTATCCATAAGATTCCATTTCAACAGCATTTCTTCAGATACACCATCATGGAGTAATACTGTTATCATAACTTGCATAGCTTTGTCTGGCATAACTCTCATGCAAATGATTTTACAGCTACGTAAGAGCATATCGTCTACCATATCTTTATCTTTAATTAAAGAAGGATGCATGTCGTTAATCATAATATAAACTCCAAAATATAATATAATTGATAAATTAACTTATATTGTCCCAAAGTAAAGAATAGAAAAATATTCTCTTGAGAAATATAAGGTGGTTGGTACCTCTACTATAAAGCAATCTACATAAGAAATTTTTTTAGCACTAAAAATATAGGACAGTTAATGGTTTTAATTGGCATATAACATTTTGTCTAACACATATAACTATAGGTGCCATTTGGATGTTGTCAAATAAATTTTGAAAAATAATGTAATCACCTGATATATGGGGTAATTTTTTTAAAAAAATAGAAAATAGATTGTCAATATGAGAAATATAAGACAATTGTAATTTTATATATTTTGTATAATTAGATGAAATTAAAATATTATTGATAATGTATTTGTTTTTGAATGATTAGTTTGATAATTAAAAATGTAAATTATATTTCTAATAATAGTGAATAAATATGGTTGCTTTATTTGTTTGAAATTTATACAAATATTAATGCGAATGAGATGCTGTATATGTTTCTTACGAAAAATCTTTTTCTTTGTGAATTACTCATCTATTATTTAAAAAACTAATTAATGCAGAAAATAGAGATACGGTTAACTATTTCAATATTAAGACTAAACAATGTTATGACGATTCTTATATTTATCAAGTAATTAATATTCTTAAAAAGGAAATAATTATAACTCATCAGTTTTTAAATAGGGATATGGATTGCTTGTTTTTGGTGGAAAATCAATACATTTATTTAACACTTTGGGCGTAACACATTTTGGGATAAGTAAGAACAATACAGAGCAGGAGGTTGTAAATTGAAATGATAATATAGTTAACCCTTTGTTAGTAAAATAATTATCGTTTTTTTAATGGGTGTATGTGCCCACTATTTTGTGATAAAAAGGTGGTTATATGTCATATCTTGATCCGATGGAGCTTTCTATTCGCTTCGGAAATCGTAATAATTTAGGTGCTGATAAGCGATGGACAGACAAACCCGATCCTCTCCGTACTCTTAATCAAGAGCAATTTACTTACATTTATGAGGATAGTCTGCACTTTCTTTACGGTCGATATAGATTCAATTCAAGTAATGGACACGACAATATTTTGACGGATATGCAGGTGTCGAAAATCAAGACGGGAAAATATATTGATCAGTATGGTCACGATGAACAGTATGAGGTTGTTGGTCTCCTTGGCGGCATGGGAACGTTTCCTTTGCATTCAATATTCGGTACATTCAGAACAGAAGAAATAGATCTGGTCAGTTACTATTTTTATATAGCATATGTATTGACGGGGAGTTATTCAGTTCAAAATCGTTATTTTTACCAAGGTTATCCAATGGGGCCTAATAAAGATGAGGGGTTGGATTATCTTCTTTCATGGAATGCGGTTGACATTATTCCACCACCGCATAAACCTGGTTTACCGCAATATTTCCCTTTGATTAATGGTTATATTCTCTTCCCTTCAGCGACTGAGGCCGTAGTCATCTCGAATATTCCCACTGGCGCCAAGTTTATCCATTTGGAGGAAACCGGAAATAGATTTCCTTTTATTGGAGAAATTATCACTAGAACACCTTATATCTTAACAGATAAGTTGCGGCAACAATGGGAAGAGGAACAACAACAAGGGGTGCCGATAGAAGAGCGTGGACATTTCGACGAAGATGATCTGTGGCAATACGACGAACAAAAAGGAGACTGGGTGAAGTGGGAAGTGTAGTTTAAATTTTTCTGCTTACTGACTCAGGTGTTTTGATATTGAGAGTCAGTAGGCTGATGTCATTATTCGGTTGCTGCCCGCAGAAGAGGGCAGCAACCGGGCGTTAATTATGCAAATAGCGAGTAAAGGACGGCGGAGATAGCAACCAGCCCTAGGAAGACGATAAATACGTTACTCAGTTTGCCGCTATATTTGCGCATAGCAGGTACTTTACGGATTGCATACATTGGCATAATGAACAGCAGCATTGCGATAATCGGACCACCCAATCTTTCGATCATTTCCAGGATACTTGGGTTCAGGGTAGCGACTATCCATGTGGTCACTAACATGAAAATGGATGTGATACGATTCAGCTTTTTAGGCTCAATAGTTTTGCCCTGGTCGCGTAGTGTCTTAACAACCATACCGTTAAAACCTTCACGAGCCCCCAGATAATGGCCAAGGAAAGATTTAGTAATTGCGATAAATGCAATAAACGGAGCAATGTAGGCAATCACTGGTGTATTAAAGTGGTTCGCCAGATAAGACAGAATAGAAATATTTTGTGCTTTAGCTTCTGCCAGGTTCTCTGGAGACAGACTCAATACGCAACTGAATACGAAGAACATGACGGTTATAACCATCATGATGTGAGCGTATGACAGAATGCGCGAGCATTTTCTCTCTGCGTTCTCACCATACTCTTCACGTTTTGCTACCGCGAATGCAGAGATGATTGGTGAGTGGTTAAAGGAGAACACCATGACTGGAATCGCCAGCCACAGAGTAATCAGCAGCCCATGGCTTGCACTCGAAGCAGAAACGGTGATGTTTTCGAAAATGGCGGTGTTCCAGTTAGGGATCAAGTAAAACGCTAGTAGCATCAAAACTGCAACAAATGGGAATACCAGTACGCTCATTGCCTTAACGATAGCTTGTTCACCAAAACGAACGATGCTCATTATGCCAACAATCAAGATCAGAGCCAGAAGGGCGCGAGGTGGAGAGGGCAGATGCAGTTGATGAACAATAAAGCTGTCTACGGTGTTGGTAATAGCAACACTGTAAACCAGCAGAATCGGATAGATAGCGAAGAAGTAGAGCAGGGTGATCAGTTTACCTGCCAGGCTGCCAAAGTGTTCTTCTACCACTTCGGTAATATCTTCACCTGGATTCTTACCGGACAGAACGAAACGGCACATTCCACGGTGAGCAAAGAATGTCATTGGGAAAGCCAGCAGTGTCATCACCAGCAGGGGCAGCAGACCGCCAATACCTGCGTTGATGGGTAGAAACAGCACACCAGCACCAATTGCGGTACCATATAAGCCAAGCATCCATACTGTATCTGATTTACGCCAGGTTTTATAATCGCTTGGGCTGGTAGCCGGGGAAGCGATCGTACCTGTTTGAGTCATATCCATAGTTATCTCCGAGAATAACGCGGTAAATTAAAAAACAAAACTACAATGCCGCATGCATGTAAATGCGTGTGGTCTAACTCTTTCTTTATAAGTATAAATTCTTTAAATATCTCTGGTTTTTATTACCACATTAACATCTTGGTCGAAAATTAGACTTTAAATTAGTCAGCCAGAATTTTCGCTTTACTTTCTCTTTTGAAAGAAAGTTTGGGAATTTTAAAGCTAAAATTTTGATTTCGGCAAGATAGCGATTTTTAGTGAATAGTACCGTGATCATCGTCTCAAATGCGTAATATATCCCGAAAAGTCATCATGTTACGAAATTTAGTGTAATTGTTACCTGAATATTGCCAATTTTAATAAGGTCAAATTATAACCTCAATTTATCTATTACTCAACTCTCATTATTCTCTTATGTTTTTGCTATTTCCTATCTTGTGTTTACATATTAATGAATGCAAGCGATAAAGAGAAGTAAGAGTTAATAAATTGATAAATATCAATTTGTTACCAGATATGAAAATATGTATATCTTGTGCGATGTTTGTATCTTTGTGAAAAATATATATAAAATAAGAATATCAAATTGATAGTATCAATAATATGCATGAAATATGTACTATTCATTCTTCGATTAGGTTTTAATAATCTCTTTCGTTATATATTTATTTGCATAGTGATTTGTACAGGTTTTCTTGATTTATGAAAAAAGTTGAGCTGAATTTAAAAGCAAATAAATGTTAAATAGAATGTGGGATATTATCCTGTTGTTTAACTAATGTTCATCTTTTGCGTGTGAAATTACCCAGCAATTTCTAATAAAAAGATCTTGACTAAGACGGAGTTTGCTTATCTAAGATGATTAAGTTGCATGTATCTTGTCTGTTGAAAACACTGTGCTGGCATAAATACCCGCATTTTTGTGAGTCCGGATTATTGGCAGTGTATGTATTGCTAGCTTTTTATCCAACCTTTCCGGATAGGAAACGAGCAGCAGCGCTGATACAGGTTGTGTAATCTTTTTTGCAAATTTTCGCCGAACAGAGTCCATACCATTTGTGTAAAAGCACAGCTCATCAGGCTGACGAGAAATGCCCCGACCATATCCATCGGCCAATGAACGCCTAAATAGACTCTGGCCCATGCGATAACCAGTGCGGCTGCCATCAAGTACAAACCGGGTAAGATTCTGTGCCAGAACAGAAAGGATAAAGCGAAAGTGAAGACAGTTGTTCCATGATTACTTGGGAATGAGGTTGTTGGCGCGTGGGGAAGAAAATTGTAACCAAAACCTTCGGCGAAAGGGCGGTCGTGAGGGCAGAGTAAACCGATACAGAATGAGGCTAGTATAGCAAAACAGAAAGCCATGGCGGTTTTACTGACGATAATCCGATGACGGGGGAGAGCGCGTTCTGAACCCCAAAACCAGAAACCAGCCAATGTCAGAGGGAAAATAAGAACCAGGTATTTCGCAATGAAAATAGCCATTGCAATCATGACAGGTGATGATTCAGGCGTAGCATTGAAAAAAGTAAACAGATTGTGGTTTATTTGCTCTAACAAATCAGGCCTCACATATGGTCATTTATTTTGTATATCACGACAGCTCAGTGTAAGAGGGTAAAATTGCTTGGCTTGTGAGTAAAGAATAATTGTCTTGATTATGGATGTTATTTATTTTTGGTTTATATTTCCATCAAAAAAATATCTGGTGGTAATGAGGGTAAAAAAATAAACAACCTATTGATATGTATAATAGTATTTTCTGGTTTAGCCCTGTGTTAGTACTCATCTCTGATAGCTTGAGCGTTAGTAGCATCGGTGATGTGTTGATAAAAGTCATATTCTTCAGGTAATAAAAAAACCCGATAGTCTTGAACCAAAGTGGATGAACTATCGGGTTCCTCAATATGGGGATATCAAAGAAAAGCAGTGGCATTAAGTCAGACTACGATTTGGCAAGAAAGTTCTTCGTGATTAAGAAAAAAATGCAGATTTTTTTTCGGTTTGATGAAAATAACATTTTTTGCACAAATCAATCGGGTCAACAGTTATAATAACCACCCGCTATTTTTACGGTAACAAAGTAGAGCGTGAGGTTTGTTTATTGCAACAGTTGGTGTTCTTTTACATACGCTTCGAAATCTGTGCAGCCACCGATATGTTTTTCATCAACGAAAATCTGTGGAACAGTTTCTACGGGCTTGCCGACTGTTTTTTCCAGATCGGCTTTAGTGATGCCTTCTGCGTGAATATCGACATAACGGAAGTCAAAGTCATCACGCTGTTCTTTCAGGCGTTCAGCCAACTCTTTCGCGCGGACACAGTACGGGCAGCCAGGACGGCCGAAAATCACAGTAAACATATAAACTCCTCTTGGTTATCTTAAGATATACCCTTCATCTTTCAAGTTGCTGCTTTGTTGGCTGCGTTCACTTGCCGCCGCGCTGCAACTATGAAATCTATTGGGTATAGTACTATTTGCTGTATTGCTCATGTTCATTTATCGCTACTATGCCTGCATAGATCGGCAAAAAAAAGCAGGAATTGCCTTTTGTTTTAATTAATCATACCGATTTTGGCAGCGGGCTTTCGGTAGTATAATGCAAACCATATTATCAGCGAGGGTGCAAATGCAGGGTCATAAAGACGGTATGAGTTCATTGGCAGATATGCCGAAGCAGGTTATCCTGCTGGAAATTATCGGCATCGGGTGGTTGATACTGGCATATTTGACTATTAATGATATTGTTATCTTAACGGATCTGCTAATGACGTCGGAAGCGCATATTGTTATGATTTTCGCTGGTATTGGTTGTTTGGTTCCTGCTGCGGTCAATATTGTCTGGCGTGCAGTATACGGCCTCTCTTTTCTGGGAATCGATGATAAAAAAGAGAGTAAAAATAAGGCAAAAGCGAGCGATAACGGTAAAGAAAAATAATTTATCGGCTATTGGTGATAGCGCGATAAAGAATTATTTCGTAAGCTATAGCGCTTTTTCATTTTCCGTTGTATGGGGTTGTTAGATGGGTTCACTTGTCATTCCTGACTTATCAGTATTGCGTGAGTGGTTGGATCAGCTCAAAATTTCCTACTTTGAGTGCGATTCGTGCCAAGCATTGCATCTACCTCATATGCAGAATATTGATGGTTTATTCGATGCTAAAATTGATCTGTTGGACAATGTAATTTTGTTCTCTGCTTTGGCTGAGGTGAAGCCAACAGCAATTATTCCTCTGATGGCTAATTTAAGCCAAATTAACTCCAGTTCGCTGACGATTAAGGCTTTTCTTGATATTCAGGATGAAAACTTACCGAAGTTAGTGGTATGTCAATCTTTCCTTGTTTCAGCCGGGCTGACTTTTTCCCAATTTTCTCATTTTTTGCAGCAGAGCGAAGAGCAGATTGCGGGCGTGGTTTTTGAAATTCACAGTAATAACTTGTTGTATATTAACCGTGATATCGAAATCGAGGGTGATATTGAAGAGGAAGAAGAGTCACAGGCTTCCGTTAAAGCACCGACTTTTACTTTACACTAGTATTTCCAACACGGTCATTCAACAATGCAATGTACGCAGTACTCCGCAGGGCATTGTCACTCCTGTCAGTGGCTTGAAAAACCCTATTTTCAGCAGTTAGAAGATAAGCAGCAGAATTTAAAACAGTTATTGTGCCAAACCATTGTGAATCAATGGTTGCTTCCGATTGCCAGTCAACAAAACGCCTTTCGTAATAAAGCTAAAATGGTTGTCAGTGGCAGTGTAGAGCGTCCATTGCTGGGCATGTTGCATCGCGATGGGGTTGCCGTTGATCTGTGTAATTGTCCTCTCTATCCGGCGCATTTTCAGCCTGTATTTGATGTCGTTAAATCTTTCATTGCTTGTGCTGGCTTGACGCCATATAACGTTGCCCGTAAACGGGGTGAGCTGAAATACCTGTTACTGACAGAAAGTCGTCATAGCGGTGAAATGATGCTGCGTTTTGTACTGCGCTCTGAAATGAAAATTGCTCAATTGGCACGTGCTTTGCCCCGGTTGCGGGAGCAATTGCCGCAGCTTACGGTTATTTCTGCCAATATTCAACCAATCCATATGGCGATCTTGGAAGGTGAAAAGGAGATCCTGTTTACTGAGCAAAAAGCACTAAAAGAAGCATTTAATGGCGTTCCTCTTTATATTCGTCCACGCAGTTTTTTCCAGACTAACCCGGAAATTGCTTCTGAGTTGTATGCGACGGCAGGGCGCTGGGTTCGTGAATTGAAAATCAGCAGTATGTGGGATCTGTTCTGTGGCGTTGGTGGTTTTGGCCTTCATTGTGCGGATGAAAATACCCGTTTAACTGGAATTGAAATCAGCCCTGAGGCGATTGATTGTGCTGCTGATTCGGCCAAAACATTGGGTTTGAAAAACATCGAGTTCAAGGCTTTGGATTCAACGCATTTTGCCGTAGCAAAGGATCATATTCCTCAATTGGTTCTGGTCAATCCACCTCGTCGGGGAATTGGTAAAGAGTTGTGTGATTATCTCAGTAGAATGGCGCCGGATTATATTCTTTATTCAAGCTGTAATGCTCAGACGATGGCGAAGGATATCACTGCGTTGGTCAATTACCATGTGGAAAAAACACAGTTGTTCGATATGTTCCCTCATACTGAGCATTACGAAGTTTTGACGTTATTGGTGTTAAATCAAAACTGAATGATAGGTGTGACTGGGATGGGGTTCCGGTAGGAACTCCCTATCCCTTTTCATGACGCCCGTTTAATTACGATGCTCAAAAGCCAGCGCTCGGCGTTCAATCATCCGCATCAGCAAAGTCAGGATGCCGTTAACACACAGGTAAATCACACCTGCGGCAACAAAAACCATCACATCATAATTACGGCCAAACAGAAGCTGACTGTATCCCATTACCTCCAGCAAAGTTATCGTACTTGCAAGAGAAGTACTCTTGAAAATCAATACAACTTCGTTGGAATAGGAAGACAACGCCCGTTTGAAGGCATATGGCAGTAAGATCCGCATGGATTGTGCTTTAGACATTCCCAACGCTTGGCAGGATTGCCATTGACCCAAGGGAATGGCTTTTACTGCGCCATAGAACAGCAGGGTAGAATATGCCGCGCTGTTAAGCGCCAGTGTTACCATTGCACACAGCCAGGGTTGAGACAGTAAATGCCAAAGCCACGGATACTCTTTTAAAGATGGAAACTGCCCAGGCCCGTAATAAACCAGAAAGAACTGCACCAGCAAAGGGGTGCCGGTGAACAGAGTAATGTAGGTTTTTACCAGCTGTGTCAGTACCGGCAATTTGATGGTCAGAACCATAGTGAACAGCACGGACATCATGAAAGCGGTAAAAAGAGCCGCAGCGGTCAGACTCAGACTGGTTTGCAGCCCTGACAGAATTTGTTGAATATACTCAAGCATCAGGAAGCACTCCGATCAAAGCGTGTGGTATGCATCTCAATTTTCTTCAGAATAAACTGACTTATCAGGGTGATAGCCAGATAGATAAGCGCCACAATCATATACCAGGTAAAGGGTTCCTGAGTCCGTGTCGCAATACTTTTGGTTTGCAGCATCAGATCATTAACACTGATAAGCGATACCAATGCGGTGTCTTTCAGTAAAACCAGCCATTGGTTACCGAGCCCTGGCAGAGCATGTCGCCACATCTGAGGCATGATCAGGCGGAAAAATATTTCAGTGCGGCCGAGACCTAATGCCTGACCCGCTTCCCATTGGCCGGCAGGAATGGCTTTTATCGCGCCACGAAGTGTTTGGGATGCATAGGCAGAGTAGAGCAGGGAAAGCGCAATGACACCACAAAGGAATGGACTGACATAAAAATCCTGAATATCTATCTGAATTCTGGGATGCCAGAAAATAAGATAAATATCAAAGCCATCAGCCAGTGTCATCAGTAGTTGTGATGCGCCGAAGTAGACGAAAAGTACAACTAAAATTTCCGGCAATCCCCGGAACAGGGTAACCCAGCAGGTGCCAAGTATGGCAAAAGGTTTCCAGCGCGCTGATTCCCAGGCAGCAAATAGCATTGCTAAAATCAGCCCAAGCGCTAACGCAGAAACGGCAAGGCCGACGGTGATGCCGGCGGCGCTTGCTAGAGATTGAAATTCATTCATTGAGATTCAGTTATTATTCAAACCATTTTTTATAGATGATGTCATAAGTGCCATCTCGTTTGATATCAGCCAGTGCTTTGTTCAGTTTATCCTGTAGCTCTTTGTTGCCTTTACGCACCGCAATCCCTAAACCGATACCAAAGTAATTCTTGTCAGTGATTTTGTTACCCACGGTACTTAAGTTTTCATTTTTTTTCAGCCATTCGTTGACAACGGCAGTGTCACCGAAAACGGCATCCAGACGGCCATTTTTCAGATCCAGAATGGCATTTTGATAGCTGTCATAAGGAACGGTTTTAATCTCTTTTTGTTGTTCCATCAGGTACTTTTGGTGAGTTGTACCATTCTGGATACCCACTTGTTTACCTTTCAGTTCAGCGATGCTGGAAACCTTGCCTTTAACTGCGATAAATGTCGCTGAGTTATCGTAATAAGTGTTAGTAAAATCAACCTGTTTCTGGCGTTCAGGGGTGATATCCATACCTGTGGCTAAAGCGTCGAAGCGACGGAATTTCAGACTTGGGATCAGGCTGTCAAATGATTGGTTAGTGAAAGTACATGTTGCATTAATTTGCTCACAGATAGCATTGGCCAGATCGATATCAAAACCCTGAATTTTATTATTTGCATCAATGAATTCAAACGGAGGATAAGTGGCTTCCGTAGCAAAACGAAGGGTTTGTTTTTCCGTGGCGGTTGCAGATAAAGTAACGGTACCCAAGAGGGCGGCAAGGAGTAATTTTTTCATCGCTATATCCTGTAGTAGTTAGTGTGACAGATAATTAGCAAAGGCTTTGGTTTGTGGTTGAGTAAATTGGCTGATATCACCTTGTTCTATAATGCGGCCGTTTTCCATATAGACGACATGACTCGCGGCTTTACGGGCGATTTCTACTTCATGGGTAACGATAATCTGTGTAATACCTGTTGCGGACAATTCATGGATAATATTCACCACTTGGGCGGTGATTTCCGGGTCCAGTGCTGCCGTTGGTTCATCAAATAATAAAACTTGTGGTTCCATCATCAATGCCCGTGCAATAGCGACCCGCTGTTGTTGTCCACCGGATAAATGTTGTGGAAAACGACTGGCAAAATCCTCCAGACGCAAACGGGAAAGTAGCTTATCCGCCTTTTCCTGAGCTTGCTGTTTGGATAAACCGAGCACACGACAAGGTGCTTCGATCAGGTTATCCATAACAGTGAGGTGTGGCCATAAGTTATATTGCTGAAAAACCATACCGACATTCTGGCGCAGAGAACGAATCTCCTTTATTCCTGGTGTTTGTGCAAAATCGAATTGATGATTAGCAACAGTCAACCGGCCGGATCGCGGTATTTCCAGTAGGTTTAATACCCGCAACAACGTGCTTTTACCTGCGCCGCTTGGCCCCAGCAAAACCATCGTTTCCCCTGAAGAACACTTAAGATTAATATCAAACAGCGCCTGATGTGCGCCGTAATAGCAATCAATGCTTTTTAATTGAATACTCATGCTTTAATTCTGAATAGTCAGTGATTTATTCCGATGCTAAACCCGTTGGCATAATTATGCAATATCTTACGCATAGAATATTATTAATCGATATTTCAATTATATGTCTGATTAACCTGTTCTATCCGCGTTTTGTATAATTCGTTAACAAAAGCTTACTTATACGTTTCCATAAGGCGGAAGATGAATAAAGTACAACTGTATAATGAATAATTATTGCTGACTTCTTAACAATCAAGCGCTCAGATTATTATCGATAACATCAAACATCATTGTGGCTGAAATTCTGATTAAGTAAAGAATGCGATCAGTAAAGGGGCCAATAAGCTCAACAAAAAACCGTGGACAATAGCTGCTGGAACAATACTGACGCCACCACATCGTTGTAATACCGGCAGATTGAAATCCATAGAAGTCGCACCGCTTAACCCTATTGCGCTTGACCGATACCGATTGACCAGAATCGGAATGAGCATAATTGCCGCAAGTTCACGCGCCAGATCATTAAAGAACGCGGCGCTGCCGATGACAGGTCCGTAAGCATCAGAAAGTAAGATACCTGAGAGAGAGTACCAGCCGTAGCCGGAAGCCAACGCTAAACCCGTTTTTACTGGCAGCCCAAGAATAAGCGCTGCAACCACTCCGCCGGCAAGCGCACTGACTGCAACAACAAGCGCAATAGCTGTACCCCGGCGGTTTAGTAATATCTGTTTCAGGTTCATACCGCTGTTACGTAATTGAATGCCTACCAATAACAGTAAAACAACCAGAGCAATTTCACTGGCACGACTGGCGAAATGCAGCCACGACCAGCCGGTAAGCCCAAGCAGGAAACCTAAAATCAGGACGCCACATAATTTCAGTGATTCAAAAATCATATGTAAACGGGAAGGGGGTTTTTCCTGTTTATGCGAGTTGACCATCCAAGGGTTGTGTTTTTCCAGCAGGAATAATGCCAGCATATTGGCGGCGAAAATACATAAGAAAAATACAGTGGCATACTGAAAAATAGAGAAGAGGTTACGGCTTAAATCTTCCAGTAAAGCTAAACTTATCCCCATTAAAAACAGAATAACATAGACCATCGCATTAAGGAGATGATGAACAGCATTTAACCCTGTTTTATTATTCAAACGGATAAGATAACCCAGAGTTAACGGCAAAAGAATGATCAACAGTCCAGAATACATAATTAACATCCTTTAAAATGGTTAACATCTTTTTATCTAAGTTTCGTATAAAAATCAGCCTTAAAGGCTACGGAAATAAATATAACAATTTTTTTACATTAAGAAAATAGCTAGGGTAGGGGGAAGTATGTTGTTGCTCAAAGAATTTTTTATTCTTAAGGTGGGTGAACTTTCAGTAGGTGTAAAAATCAAACAAGGGCTGCATTCTCTGGATTGAGTGGAAATTTCTGGCTATATCGTGGCATTACAGGAAACATTGTTTTTTACCATTCCTTTTATCCAATTCTTAAAATGGTGATATTTAAATGAATTTTATTCGTTCGAAACGTCGATGGGTGGTGTTGTTAGCTATTGTGGCAGTTATCGTATTGTTTCTGGGGTATTTTCTGCATGGGCCAGAAAAGGTTAAATATCAGACTGTACCCGTTATTAAAGGCGATTTGGAGAAAAATGTTCTGGCCACAGGGAAGCTGGATGCTGTCAGAAAAGTAGATGTAGGGGCGCAGGTCAGTGGTCAGTTGCAGAACTTGTATGTTGAAGTGGGTGATAAGGTGACAAAAGGCCAATTACTAGCATTGATCGATCCTAAACCTGCTCAAAACCAAGTAAAAGAAGTTGAAGCGACGATTAAAGAATTAAACGCTAATCTGATGGAAGCTAGGGCACAATTGAAACTGGCGCAGCTTACATTACAACGTCAGAATAATCTGGCAAAAGTGCAGGCAGTCTCTCACCAGGAATTGGATCAGGTTAAAACGGATGTTGAAGTGAAAAAAGCGAGGGTGGAAATTTTGCTGGCGCAAATCAGTAAAAATCAGGCCAGCCTTGATACTGCTCAGGCTAATTTACAATACACTCGTATTACCGCACCGATGGATGGCATTGTTGTCAATATTAAAACACTTCAGGGGCAAACGGTCATCGCTGCACAGGAAGCCCCGACTATTCTGACGTTGGCTGATCTTGGCACGATGCTGGTAAAAGCCGAAGTTTCAGAGGCGGATGTTATTGGCCTGAAACCCGGTCAGAAAGCCTCTTTTACCGTATTAGGCGCACCTGATAAAAATTTCACTGGTGTGTTGAAAGATATCTTGCCGACGCCAGAAAAGATTAATGATGCAATTTTCTTTTATGCCCGTTTTGAGGTGCCTAACCCTAAGCAACTTTTGCGTTTACAAATGACGGCTCAAGTGAAAGTCCAGCTCGATTCTCATCGTGGCGTGTTAATGATCCCACTTTCTGCTCTGGGTAAACAGATTACCCCAACCCGCTATGAGGTGGATATTCTGAAAGGGGGGAAAGAAGAGAAACAGGAAGTGGCTATTGGTGTACGCAATGATGTGAATGTACAGATTTTGTCCGGTCTGAAAGAGCATGAGCAGGTGATTACCGGTCGTGGTGAAACAGGGGATGAGTAATGAATGCATTACTTGAGCTGAGAGGCATAGAGCGCAGCTATTCCGCTGGCGAGCAACAGATAAAAGTACTTGATGATGTCACCTTGTCTATTCACTCCGGTGAGATGGTTGCGATTATCGGTGCTTCCGGGTCTGGCAAATCGACACTGATGAATATCCTTGGCTGTCTTGATAAACCCAGTGGTGGTGAATACCGGGTTGCGGGGCAGAATGTTGCTGAACTGAATAATGATGAATTGGCGGCACTGAGACGGGAGCATTTTGGGTTTATTTTTCAGCGTTATCATTTGCTGACCCATTTGACTGCTGAACAGAATGTAGAAATTCCTGCTATTTACGCCGGGGCGGCTAAAACTGTACGCAGACAGAGAGCAATAGAGTTGCTTAGTCGTCTGGGGCTTGACGAAAAAGTCAGCTATCGGCCAGGGCAGCTCTCTGGTGGACAGCAGCAGAGGGTCAGTATCGCCAGGGCGTTGATGAATGGTGGTCAGGTTATTTTGGCTGATGAGCCAACGGGGGCGCTGGATAGCCATTCTGGTGAAGAGGTGATGGCTATCCTCAAACAACTGTGTGAACAGGGGCATACCGTTATTATTGTCACGCATGATCCGAAAATCGCGGCGCAGGCACAGCGGATTATTGAGATCAAAGACGGTCACATTATGAATGACTCTGGCTCGCAACTGAGTAAAACCGTGACGGAAGCCCCGCCGATAACAGCAAAAATATCATCGATACGTCAGATTTTTGGCCGGTTTAATGAAGCTTTATTGATGGCATGGCGGGCAATGGTCGTCAATAAGATGCGGACCTTGTTGACGATGTTAGGGATTATTATTGGTATCGCGTCTGTAGTGACTATTTTGGTTATTGGAGATGCCGCCAAGGCATTGGTGTTATCCGATATTAAAGAGATTGCAACCAATACCATTAGTGTTTATCCGGGAGAAGATTTTGGCAGCGACGACCCGGCCAGTAAGCAAGCGCTGAAAATCGCGGATGTAGACGCTATCAGAGCACAACCTTATATTCTGGCAGTTTCACCAAATATTGAGGGAGGGGCGCGCCTTCGTAAAGGAAATATTGATGTTGCTGCGAGAGTCTCCGGCATTGGTGATGAATATTTTCAGGTTTATGCTTTGTACTTTGCTCAGGGAATGAGTTTTACATCGGATATGGTACGCCGTCAGGGGCAAGTTGTGGTTATTGATAAAAATACCCAGCGTAAATTATTTCCTCATCAAAAAAATGTGATTGGTGAAGTCATTCTAATGGGTAATATGCCTGCCACTATTGTCGGGGTGATAGCTGAAAGAAAATCGGCATTAGGCAGTGATAGTTCATTACATGTCTGGTTACCTTATAGCACGATGACCAGTCGCCTGCTCAACCGGAATTATCTGGATTCAATTGTTGTCAGAATCAAGGATGGTCACAGCTCTAAGGCAGTAGAACAGAAGATTGTTCGATTGCTGACTTTACGTCATGGGAAAAAGGATATTTTCACCTATAACACGGATATGCTGATAAAAACGGTGGAAAAAACGACCCGTACTCTACAGCTGTTTTTGACAATGGTGGCAGTAATTTCACTGATCGTTGGTGGTATCGGGGTCATGAATATTATGTTGGTTTCGGTCACCGAACGCACGAGAGAGATTGGCATCCGTATGGCCGTAGGGGCCAGAACCAGTGATGTTATGCAGCAGTTTCTGATAGAAGCTATTTTGGTTTGTTTGGTTGGCGGTATTTTGGGAATAGCACTGTCTTATACGATTGCATTTATTGCACAACTGGCGCTGCCAGGTTGGAGTTTTGTTTTCCAGCCAGTGGCTTTACTGAGTGCTTTCGCCTGTTCTACCGCAATTGGTGTAATATTTGGGTTTTTGCCGGCCCGTAATGCTGCCCGTCTTGATCCGATAGACGCTCTGGCAAGAGAATAAGTGGAAGTTATGTCACCCCGCTGGCAAAATTACCGGCGGGGTGTAGAAGTAACACCTGGTCATATGACCTATAGGTCAGGTTATCTGGCCTTTGGATTCGTTTTCAAGGGGAACAATAATACTGGCATGATTTCCCTTTGGGCCTTGGTGAATGCTGAAATGCACCTTCTGGCCTGCTTTCAGTGTCCGGTAACCGTCCATCTGAATGGTTGAGTAATGAGCGAATATATCTTCTCCGCCGCTTGCCGGACAAATAAACCCAAAGCCCTTAGCATTATTGAACCACTTAACAGTGCCTGTCTCCATACTTTTGCATCCCTCGTTTAATTATTTCGGTTGAGATGAATCGTTAATATAACATTCGTAAACAATCACATGTAACCAGTTACATTATCTATGTTTGTTCACAAAACATACTGTAGTAAAAATCAAATTCTCGTCAAGCACAGAACAAATGTCTGGTTGTTTTGAATGACTAAAGTTTGATATAGATAACGATATGAGTTTCGTTCATTCACTTTTATACCGGGTTTTTATAGGGGAATAACCTGTGGTAAACGGAGTTGCCCAGATAATGATAAGATAAATGGGAACATAATTTATTTGCTGGCAGTGGCTGGTATTAGTGATTAATCCTGTTGGAAAAACAATGAGCGAGTATCATAATAGTTTGAAAAGTAAAGAATTTGTCAAGGATGAGCAACAGCAGAAATTGCAACCGCCATCAATGTATCAGGTCATTCTTAACAATGATGATTACACTCCGATGGAGTTTGTAGTTGACGTATTACGAAAGTTCTTTTCTTATGATGTTGAACGGGCAACGCAATTAATGCTGGATGTCCATTATCAGGGTAAAGCTATTTGTGGGGTTTATACCGCAGAGGTGGCAGAAACTAAAGCGGCTCATGTAAATATGTATGCCAGGGAGCACGGGCATCCATTACTTTGTACGCTGGAAAAAATCTGACCAAGTATACTGATTTTAGGGGGAGGTGCCTATGCTCAATCAAGAGCTTGAACTTAGTCTTAATATTGCCTTTGCTAAAGCGCGGGATAACAGACACGAGTTTATGACCGTGGAGCACCTATTGCTGGCATTGTTAAGCAATTCATCAGCGCGTGAAGCATTGGAAGCGTGCAAGGTCGATCTGGCTCAATTGCGTAAAGAGCTGGAGAATTTTATTTCACAAACAACACCGTTGTTGCCTGAGAATGATGAGCGGGAGACTCAGCCAACCTTGAGCTTTCAACGTGTTCTTCAGCGCGCGGTATTTCATGTTCAGTCCTCTGGGCGTTCAGAAGTCTCCGGTGCTAATGTGCTGGTGGCTATCTTCAGCGAACAGGAGTCTCAGGCTGCTTATTTGCTGCGTAAACATGATGTCAGTCGTTTGGACGTGGTTAATTTCATTTCTCATGGAACGCAGAAAGAAGACAGTGAATCGGATCATCAGGGGATAGGCGCTCAATCTGCGGAAGAACAGCCTGTTGGTGAAGATCGGTTAGAGAATTTTACAACTAATCTTAATCAACTTGCCCAAAGAGGGCAGATTGATCCATTGATTGGCCGCCAGGATGAGCTGGAAAGAACGATTCAGGTACTGTGCCGTCGCCGGAAAAATAACCCATTATTGGTGGGGGAATCGGGGGTGGGTAAAACAGCTATTGCAGAAGGATTGGCATGGCGGATTGTACAAAAAGATGTACCGGAAGTGATGGCTAATTGTACGATTTATTCACTGGATATTGGTTCATTACTGGCGGGAACTAAATATCGTGGTGATTTTGAGAAACGCTTCAAGGCTTTGTTAAAAAACCTTGAACAGGATAGAAAAAGTATTCTATTCATCGATGAAATCCATACCATTATCGGCGCTGGAGCGGCGTCTGGGGGGCAGGTCGATGCGGCTAATCTGATCAAACCCCTGTTATCCAGTGGGCGTATCAGAGTGATTGGCTCTACGACATATCATGAATTCAGTAATATTTTTGAAAAAGACCGGGCGTTGGCGCGTCGTTTTCAAAAGATTGATATTGTTGAGCCTTCACCGGAAGAGACAGTACAGATTATTAAAGGGTTGCGGCCAAAATATGAGGCGCACCATGATGTACGCTATACCTCGAAAGCTATCCGCGCTGCGGTTGATTTATCAGTGAAATATATTACTGATCGTCACTTACCAGATAAGGCTATTGATGTTATTGATGAAGCGGGGGCGCGTACTCGTCTGGTGCCGGTCAGCCGGCGTAAGAAAACGATCAATGTGTCGGATATTGAATTTATTGTTGCCCGTATTGCCCGTATTCCTGAAAAAACAGTTTCGGCCAGTGATAAGGATGTATTGAAGACGCTGGATGACCGGCTGAAGATGCTGGTATTTGGTCAGGATACAGCGATTGCAGCATTAACCGAAGCCATCAAGATGAGTCGTGCGGGATTAGGGCAGGATAATAAACCGGTGGGTTCTTTCCTGCTTGCCGGCCCAACAGGGGTGGGCAAAACAGAAGTCACCGTACAGCTAGCCAAGGCGCTGAATATCAAATTATTGCGCTTTGATATGTCGGAATATATGGAGCGCCACACAGTCAGTCGCTTAATTGGCGCGCCACCGGGATATGTTGGTTTTGATCAGGGAGGATTGCTCACGGATGCGGTGATTAAACATCCTCATTCAGTATTGCTGCTTGATGAGATTGAAAAAGCACATCCAGATGTATTTAACTTGTTATTGCAAGTGATGGATAACGGTACTCTGACTGATAACAACGGCCGTAAGGCGGATTTCCGTAACGTTATTGTTGTTATGACAACGAATGCTGGCGTACGTGAAACTCAGCGTACATCCATTGGATTTAAGCAGCAGGATAACAGCTCTGATGCGATGGAAGAGATCAAGAAGGTGTTTACACCGGAATTCCGTAATCGCCTTGATGGTATTATCTGGTTTAGTGCGCTTTCTATTGAAGTGATTCAACAGGTAGTCGATAAGTTCATTGTCGCACTGCAAGCACAATTGGATGAAAAAGGCGTTTCACTGGAAGTCAGTGCGGATGCCCGTCAATGGTTATGTGATAAAGGCTATGATAAAGCGATGGGCGCTCGCCCAATGGCCCGGGTTATTCAGGATAGTCTAAAGAAACCGTTGGCCAATGAACTATTGTTTGGTTCATTAGTTCACGGTGGCTCGGTTCGTATTGATCTGGATAAGACAAAACGGGCGCTGACTTACGATTTCAGCAATGCTTATAAGCAGAAACCGGAAGACGTAGTGCACTGATATAGGGTCACACCACAGGTGAATACAAAGTTGCTATTACCTGTGGTGTAATACCTGAAACGGTAATGAATCAGCGGCTACGGAAGACGATACGGCCTTTGCTCAGGTCATATGGGGTCAGCTCAACTGTAACCTTGTCGCCTGTCAGGATGCGGATGTAATTTTTACGCATTTTACCGGAGATGTGAGCAGTGACTACGTGCCCGTTTTCTAATTCAACGCGGAACATAGTATTTGGCAGCGTGTCCAGCACGGTACCTTGCATTTCAATATTGTCTTCTTTGGCCATCTAATCCTCTAAGTTTAATAACCATCGTTTTTAACCGGCAAGATAATGCCGAAAAACCCTCATTATGTAAAGGAATGTTGTCTTTTAAACCACTATATTTGCAAATAACTCATGGTTGCATTCCCGCCATAATCAACATTGGTTGGTAAAATATTGATTATAATTCCAGTACTTGTTGCAACCAGCAGCCAGGTTTTAATGACTGGTTTCTGAATTGATAAAGATACTGAATAAATTCTTCCCTGGAGATTTCCTTTGCTCCTAATGAAGCAGTGTGATGATTTAACACCTGGCAATCAAGCAGTTCACCACTGTATCGTAGAAAGTGGTGATAGAAAGCGACGAAAGCGCATTTAGATGCATTCTCCATTCGGCTGAACATAGATTCACCGCAAAATAAAGTGCCAACGCTGACGCCATACAGACCACCGACAATATGTTCACCATACCAGACTTCTACCGAATGTGCTTTTCCTGCCTGGTGTAACTCCTGATAACCTTGTTGGATATCCCTGCTTATCCAGGTTCCTTCCTGCCGTTGAGCGCAGTAATGAATCACTTGTTCAAAAGCGTGATTCACCGTAATGCGGTATGGATGATTGCGCAGAAACCGGCGTAATGTCCGGCCAATATGCAGTTCGCCCGGCATGATTATCGCACGTGGATCAGGCGACCACCAAAGCGGTATTTCACTTGGTAAAAACCAAGGGAAGATTCCGTGGTGATAAGCTGCGCTCAACCGTTCAGGGGATAAATCTCCGCCCACTGCCAGCAGGCCGTTCGGCTCCATTAATGCCTCTGCTGGATGAGGGAAGTCATATGAATCATCATCCAGTTGAATTATTGGCATGGTGTATTACAGCCCCGATTCAGGACGAATCTGATATTGCCGCTGATAAAACTGATAATAGCGGCCTTGTTGAGCCAGTAACTCATTATGCTGCCCTTGTTCAATAATGGCGCCTCCATCCATGACATAAATACGGTCCATATGGTCAAGACTGTACAGACGATGGGTAACAATAATCAATGTCTTATGCTGGCAATGCTGGCGCAGCAGGGACAGAATTTGCTGTTCAGTATCCGCATCAAGCCCTTCTGTTGGTTCATCCAGTAACATGAGTGGCGCTGAGTGCAGTAACGCTCTGGCAATGCCCAGACGGCGCTGTTCACCGCCGGATAACTGACGACCACCTTCGCCTATCCAGCAGTTCAGCCCCTCATCTGTTTCCAGCAGATTGCTTAAACCTACCTGTTTCAACACAGTTTCCAGCTCATTATCGATGGCGTTTGGTTTTGCCAGTAATAAATTTTCACGCAACGTATGGCTGAATACATGAACACGTTGTGGAACAACCGATATCATACTGCGCAGAGCCGGTTCGTCATAAGCAGTAATGAGATGCTGGTTCAGACAGATAGAGCCTGCATTAGCATCCCAGGCACGGGTGAGTAACTGTAGCAATGTAGATTTACCACAACCTGTTTTTCCTAACAGAGCGATATGTTCTCCCGCTTTCAAACAGAGAGAAATATTTTTCAGGACAGGTAATGGTTGCCCAGGGTAAGAGAAACTGAGATTTTTAATGTTAATACTGACTTGCTCTGAACTTTCCGGCCCTGACGCCGGGAAAGTCACTTCTGGCTCTTGTTGCATCAATTGGGAAACGTGGGTTGCAGAGGTAATGACTTGTCCCAGATATTGGAATGCAACAGCGACTGGACCCAGAGTTTCAAAAGCGGCAAGCGAGCAGAAGACAAACAGTGCAATCAAGGCGCCTGGCTGACTATTCCCTCCCACATCATTAGCGGCTATCCACAGGATTAATGTGACGGTCATACCGGTGGTAAAAATCATGATTGCTTGTGACAAGCCGGTCAGATTCGCTTGCTGCTGTTGACGCTTTAGCCAACGTGATTCAACATCCGCCATCGACTCCCGGAATCGCTCAAGAGCGCCGAATACCATCAATTCGGCTTGCCCCTGCAATATCGCCGTCAGTTGGGTGCGGTATTGACCACGCAGAATGGTCAGATCGCGGCCGATGGGTTTACCTGCGTGATAAAATACAAATGGCAGCAGGATCAGTAGAGTCAGCATAATACTGCCAAGGGTGTAGGCCAATGTGAGATCCAGAAAACCGAGGCTGAAAGTGAGGACGATGATAACGACAACGGCGGCGAATATCGGTGAAATTACCCGTAAATAGAGGTGGTCCAACGTTTCAACATCAGCAACTAGCCGGTTAAGTAATTCACCTTGGCGAAAACGGGCGATTCCTCCCGGTGAAAGCGGCAAAATTTTCTGAAAGGCAAATACCCGCAAGTGTGCCAGTACACGAAAAGTTGCATCATGGCTGACCAGCCGTTCAGCATAGCGCCCGGCAGTACGAAGAATAGCGGCGCCGCGGACACCTGCGGCCGGTAACATATAGTTGAATGTATTAAGTCCGGCAAAACCTGCCAGCGCGGTGCCGGCAAGGAACCAACCAGACAGCGTCAGTAAGCCTATGCTGGCGAGTAACGTAACAATCGCCAGAACCATACCCAAACTGATAAGAAACCAATGGCGGCGATAGAGCGCCAGAAAAGGAAGCAATACCCGCATCACTAAAGCTCCTCGCTCCGATGAGATAACAGACGGGCGAATACTCCCTGAGATTGGCTCAGTGTCTGATAATCTCCCTGTTCAATGATTAACCCTTTTTCCATAACCCAGATCTGATCATATTCCAGCGTTTCTTCCAATTGGTGGGTAACTAACAGGGTCGTCTGAAGATGAGATGCCTGATTCAGTGTTTGCATAACCCGTTGTTCGCTATGAGCATCCAAGCTGGCGGCGGGCTCATCCAGTAACAATAATTGGCAAGGTTTCAATAAGGCGCGAGCAACAGCGATACGCTGGGCCTGACCAACGGATAGCCGTGCTGCATTATCACCAATGAGAGTATTCAGCCCATCAGGTAAATCATTAATAAATTCGGCGACGTATGCCTGCTCTATAATCTGATGGATTTGTTGTTGATTGGCATCTGGTTGGCTCAGGCGAAGATTATCAAGCAAAGTTTGCTCAGGCAGGTGTGGATTTTGCCCAACCCAGCTCAGTTGATCACGCCATTTTTGTGGATCTAACTCACGCAGCTCAATGCCATTGATTTGTATTGAGCCACGGTAGGGCAGGAACCCTAACAATAAATTCAAGAGTGAGCTTTTACCTGCTCCGCTTTGTCCAACTAATGCGACCCGTTGATTTTTCTCTAGAATAAAATTTAGCGGGCCAGCCAGCGGGTTGCCATCGTGAGCCAGAATTTCCAGATTATTCGCGATTATTGTCGGCGAACTTTGGCTACTTAGCGTTTTATCGCCACTCGCAGGCGCATGTTCACCATCACTGTTTAGCAAAGTCACCAATGATTCGGCTGCACCAATCGCCTGTGCTTTGGCGTGATAATAAGTACCAAGATCACGCAGTGGTTGGAAAAATTCCGGAGCGAGGATTAATACCAGAAAACCAGCAAACAGGGTCACGCCCATACCGTAACTGCCAAAATTAAGCTCACCCAGATAGGAGAAGCCAAAATAGACGGCAACGACGGCAATAGAAATAGCAGCAAAGAACTCCAGTACTGCTGAAGAGAGGAACGCCATTCTCAGAACTTCCATTGTCTTGCGGCGGAAATCTTCAGTGGATTCGCTGATTTGTTGTACTTCCGCTTTGCCGCGATAAAACAGGCGCAACGTTTCCAGCCCGCGCAGACGATCAAGGAAATTACCGCTTAACCGCTCCAACGCGACAAAGTTTCGCCTATTGGCATCTGCGGCGCCTAAACCAACCAGTGCCATAAACAGGGGAATAAGCGGAGCCGTTGCAAACAAAATCAGCCCGGCAGCCCAGTTCACAGGAAATAGGGTGATCAGGATAAGAATAGGGATCATCACTGCGAGGTACATCTGTGGCAGATAGCGAGAGTAGTAATCCTGCATATCGTCTATTTGCTCAAGAATAATCGTTGCCCAGCTACCTGCTGGTTTGCCTTTAACCCATACTGGACCAAGTTGTTCAAGTTTATCCAATACCAGCGCGCGGATTTTCTGGCGCACGATTTTGCCGCAAATAAAACCGATCCGTTCCCGGATAACACTGATTATTGCCCGCAGAGCAAAGGTTGCCGCCAGCATCCAGAATTTATCCATGATGTGCCCGCGGGGAATATTATCCATGATTAAAGCTTGCAGGATTGAGGCCAGTAACCAGGCTTGAATGATAATCAACAAACCACTGATCAAGCCAAATAGCATGGACAGGTGGAGCCAGCGCCGGGCCGGAGCACTTTGCTGCTTCAACCAGCGAACCAATTCATACTGTCTTGTTTTGTCCATAGGAAATATTCTGATTATCAAAAAGGCTGGACTAGTGTCAGCATCCTGCCGATATGTTACATGCGAAAAGGCGCTACTGAAATAGCGCCTTGAAAGAAAAAGAGTTTATTTCGCAGCCAGCCCATCCAGAAAACGTTCTGCATCAAGGGCAGCCATACAACCTGTACCTGCGGACGTAATTGCCTGGCGGTAGGTGTGGTCCATTACATCACCAGCGGCGAATACACCGGGAATGGAAGTTTGAGTCGCGTTACCCTGTAAACCGGACTGAACTTTAATGTAACCATTCTCCAGTTCCAATTGTCCTGCAAAGATAGCGGTGTTAGGAGTATGGCCGATAGCAATGAATGTACCGGTAACAGCTAATTCTTCGGTTGTGCCGCTGTTGGTATCGCGCAGACGGACACCCGTAACGCCCATCTCATCACCGAGCACTTCATCCAGAGTACGATTAGTGTGCAGAATGATATTGCCGTTTTTAACTTTATCCATCAGACGGCCAATCAGGATTTTCTCTGAACGGAATGTATCACGGCGATGAATCAGGTGAACTTCTGCTGCAATATTTGCCAGATATAAAGCCTCTTCTACTGCGGTATTACCGCCGCCGACAACGGCAACCTTCTGGTTACGATAAAAGAAGCCATCACAGGTTGCACAGGCTGAAATACCACGGCCTTTAAACGCCTCCTCGGAAGGCAGACCCAAATAACGTGCAGAAGCGCCTGTTGCGATAATCAGTGCGTCACAGGTATATTCTTGCTCATCACCATAAAGACGGAAAGGCTGGTTTTGCAGATCAACTTTTTGAATATGGTCAAAAATGATTTCGGTCTGGAATTTTTCAGCATGTTGGTGCATACGTTCCATTAGCCCTGGGCCGGTCAGACCTTCAGGATCACCGGGCCAGTTTTCGACTTCAGTGGTTGTAGTCAACTGACCGCCTTTTTCAACCCCGGTAATAAGAACCGGATTTAAATTTGCCCGGGCGGCATAAACCGCAGCCGTATAGCCTGCCGGACCGGAGCCAAGAATAATGAGTTTATGGTGTTTGGCGGTGCTCATGAATACCTCATTTCCATTTATCGCATATCGTATATCGAGCGATTGTAGGAGAAATAGGAGGGTAAAAAAAGCTAAAAGACTCATGTTACTAACGATTTTACCGATAGATATTAACCAATAATGACTTTAACCTGAGAAAAGTGTTCTTTTAGTACTGTTTGGCTTTCATTTGCTCATTTTTAATCAATGGTAAGCTATCGAAACGATTAACTGAAAATTTGTTCCACAGGTTGTTCTGATTTTTGTTCATTTACTTTGACAATCGGCTGTGCATTTGCGAAAACATCACTGTAAGAGATAATTATCCACCTCGCTAAATTCGTTTCCATAAAAATCGACAAATCGATATGCGGATAATCTTCTCTGTGCAGCACGACGAAAATGGCCTGTGAGCTGCTTTACTCTGATAGAGCGAGGCTTTAACTTTAAAAGACATCTTTTCCAGCTCAGACTCAAAAGAGATAGGGGAAAATGTTATGGGTGTAGGAAAATAAAGAGAGATCAAAAGATGATAGATAATAAAAAACGTCCGGGAAAAGATCTTGATCGTATAGATCGTAATATCCTCAATGAGTTGCAGAAAGATGGTCGAATTTCTAACGTAGAACTGTCTAAACGGGTAGGATTGTCGCCGACTCCTTGCTTGGAGCGTGTGCGTCGCTTGGAGCGTCAAGGATTTATTATTGGCTACACCGCATTGTTGAATCCTCATTATCTGGATGCGTCGTTGCTGGTGTTTGTTGAAATTACCCTAAACCGTGGCGCACCCGATGTTTTTGAACAATTCAATTCTGCTGTGCAGAAATTGGAAGAGATTCAGGAATGTCATTTGGTTTCCGGTGATTTCGATTACTTATTGAAAACCCGCGTACCAGATATGTCAGCGTATCGTAAGTTACTGGGCGAAACTTTGCTGCGTCTGCCAGGTGTTAATGACACCCGCACATATGTTGTGATGGAAGAAGTGAAGCAGAGTAACCGTTTGGTCATTAAGACTCGCTGAAATCCTGCCAAAAAAAATGTACAGGTGCAAAACTGGAAGAACTTAGGTACACTCCTGTTTATGCATACAGTTTCAACGCTGAGCTATCTCGGCGTTGTTCCGTTAAATCAACAGGAAACCTGGAGAGCCTTTCTTGAGCCAGGAATATACAGAAGATAAAAATATTAGGTTGAAAAGACTTAGTAGTGGGCGCAGGCTGTTGGAAGCTGTATTGCTTGTCATTGTTATCTTAGCGGCTTATCTGATGGTCGCACTTATCAGTTTTAACCCTTCTGATCCCAGTTGGTCTCAGACTGCGTGGCATGAGCCGGTCCATAATTTGGGTGGTGGTGTTGGCGCATGGTTGGCCGATACGCTGTTTTCTGCATTCGGTATACTGGCTTATGCCATCCCGCCACTAATGATATTGGGTTGTTGGACTGCTTTCAGACAACATGATGACAGAGAATATGTCGATTTTTTCGTGCTTGCTTTGCGCGTTATTGGCGCATTAGCCATCGTCTTGACTTCATGTGGATTAGCTGCGTTGAATGTTGATGATCTCCATTATTTTGCTTCTGGCGGTATTATTGGCAGTTTGTTTAGCAGTGCGATGTTGCCTTGGTTTAATGAATTGGGTGCGACGCTGGCCTTACTGTGTGTTTGGGCAATTGGGTTTACGTTATTTACTGGCTGGTCATGGTTGACGATTGCTGAAAAAACCGGGGCAATAATTCTTGGCTCGATAGAATTTATTACCAATCGCAGCCGTCATGAACAAGAATATACTCCATATGGTGAAACGGTTATTGAACCGGAGAATTCCACCAATGGTAAAACAGAACCCGAATTTACAGCGGTTGATATTGATCATGATGATGTGCTGTTTACAGCACCTTCAGCTGCGGAATTGGCAAAAGCTGAACTGGATGAACCAGAATCAGTGAAAGCAGAAGTTGAAGAAAAACAGCCATCTGATATCCCAACCATTGGTATGGCTGATATTGATGCTGAACCTGAAATTCAGATCAGTATATCTGATGACGCTGTATGGTCTCAGTCATTCGCAGAACAACATGAAAAAAACAGTGACGAACCTGTTCGTTACATGTTTGAAATTCCTTCTGAATATAATTTTAAACCTGAATCCGAGCTTGCGGTTGAAGCGGCTCCAACATTTGAACTGGCTGGCAACGGACATAATAGCAGTGACACCTCCATTTTCACGCCTGAAATAGAGCCAAAAGATATTGCGACAGCAGCTTCTGCAACGGTTATAACAGGCAATTCTCAGATTAAACGGGGGATCGGGCCGGAACTGCCTCGTCCTAACCCAGTCCGTCTGCCAACCCGTCGTGAACTGTATGGCGTCAAAGTTCCTTCACAGCGTCTTGCAGAACAGCAACAGCGTGAAGAAGAGGCTAGACAACAGATAGATGGTTGTGATGATACTGAGTCTGATAAACAGCAGGAAGAGTTGCTGCGCCAGCAGTTTCTTGAACAGCAGAGTGAGCGTTACCATATCACTGCGGATATCGAAGAACAGGCTCTAATTCAGCCTCAGATAGTACAGAATCAACTAGAACCGGAAAATCAGCTTCCAGTGGAAGAACCGGTTCAGACAGAGATTGTTAAACAGGCAGTTGCGTCATGGCAACGTGAGCGTTACCACGTGCAGGGCTACCAGCAGCAGGAAAAAGAACTCTCTACTCTGGAAAGTTTATCGATCTTGAATGATTTCTCACCGGTTGAAGATTTAGTGGCAAAAGAGCCGGCAGAGCCGCTGTTTACGCCTTCAGTTCAATCAGTGCCGGAAAGTTTATCAGAACAGCCCACAGAAATTGCTTTTACACCGGCGCCTACACACAATAATGTTGCGCAGCAACCGCAGCAAGATAGCTTGTTTCATCCATTTCTGGTTCGTAATGATCAGCCGTTACCAAAACCAACGACGCCAATGCCTTCGCTCGATCTGTTAGCCAGCCCTTTAGCAGAAGAAGAGCCGGTTGATATGTTTGCTCTTGAGCAAACTTCCCGTTTAATTGAAGCGCGTTTGAGTGATTATCGGGTTAAAGCTGATGTGGTTGGTTTCTCTCCAGGGCCGGTGATTACCCGGTTTGAACTGGATTTGGCTCCAGGTGTTAAAGCATCACGAATTTCTAACTTATCAAGAGACTTAGCACGTTCGTTATCTGCGGTCGCTGTGCGTATTGTTGAAGTGATTCCAGGTAAACCTTATGTCGGTTTGGAATTGCCGAATAGAAAACGTCAGACAGTTTATTTGCGCGAAGTATTAGATTGCGAAAAATTTCGCGATAATCCATCACCACTGACAATTGTATTGGGTAAAGATATTGGTGGTCAGCCGGTTGTCGCTGATTTAGGTAAAATGCCTCACTTGCTGGTGGCGGGTACGACTGGCTCAGGTAAATCTGTTGGGGTCAATGCGATGATCCTCAGCATCCTCTATAAAGCAAAACCGGAGGATGTCCGCTTTATCATGATTGACCCGAAAATGCTGGAGTTGTCGGTTTATGAAGGCATTCCGCATTTGTTGACTGAAGTTGTTACTGATATGAAAGACGCGGCGAATGCACTGCGCTGGTGTGTTAGTGAAATGGAACGTCGCTATAAACTGATGTCCGCGTTGGGTGTACGTAATCTGGCTGGTTATAACGAAAAGGTTAAACAGGCGGAAGAAATGGGCCGTCCAATTCCTCATCCATTCTGGAAACCTGGCGACAGCATGGATATCACTCATCCTGTACTGAAAAAAGAGCCTTATATTGTTGTTATGGTGGATGAATTTGCTGACCTGATGATGACAGTCGGCAAAAAAGTAGAAGAGTTGATTGCCCGCTTGGCGCAGAAAGCCCGGGCTGCCGGTATTCATTTAGTTCTGGCGACTCAACGTCCATCTGTCGATATTATTACCGGCCTGATCAAAGCTAACATTCCAACCCGTATTGCCTTTACGGTTTCCAGCAAGATTGATTCCCGAACGATCCTTGATCAAAGCGGTGCTGAATCTCTTTTGGGAATGGGAGACATGCTTTATTTAGCGCCAAACTCCTCTATCCCGGTGCGTGTTCACGGTGCATTTGTCCGGGATCAGGAAGTTCATGAAGTGGTTAATGACTGGAAAGCTCGTGGTCGTCCTGAGTACGTTGACAGTATCCTCAGTGGTGGTGATGATGCTGAAGGTGGTCTGGGTCTTGATAGCAGCGAGGAATTGGATGTACTGTTCGATCAGGCAGTTGAATTCGTGATTGAAAAACAGCGGGTTTCGATTTCTGGCGTACAGCGCCAGTTTCGTATTGGTTATAACCGTGCTGCGCGGATTGTAGAGCAGATGGAAGCACAGCAGATTGTCAGTGCTCCAGGCCATAATGGCAATCGTGAAATATTGGCGCCACCGCCACATGAGCGCGGATAATTAATTTTAAATGTGCGGACAATTCCGATAACAAATACACCGGGTAATAACGCTGAGTAAAGGTATCTCTTACATGAAGAAGCTAATATTGATGGGTTGTTTGATGGCTGGCATGAGTATCAATTCAGCATGGGCAAATGCCAGTCAGGATTTGCAGGAACGTTTGGGCAAAGTAAATAGTTTTCATGCCAGCTTTACGCAAACAGTAACCAGTGATGATGGTGCAACAATTCAGGAAGGTGAAGGGCAATTGTGGGTTAAACGCCCAAACTTATTTAACTGGCATATGACATCACCTGATGAAAGTGTTTTGGTATCGGATGGTAAAACGTTGTGGTTCTATAATCCGTTTGTTGAGCAGGTAACAGCCAACTGGCTGAAAGATGCCACCGGCAACACGCCGTTTATGCTTATTACCCGTAACGATGCTAAAGACTGGTCTCAATATAAAATCAGCCAGAAAGGGAATGATTTTGAGCTGAAGCCGAATAATATCAATGGCAATCTGAAACGCTTTTTTATTACGGTAACGACTGATGGCACTATTCAGAAATTCTCGGCTGTTGAACAGGATGGACAAAAAAGTATCTATCAATTAAAAGGTCAGCAAAATACCCATGTAGATGCGACAAAGTTCAGTTTTACGCTACCGAAAGGCGTCACATTGGATGATCAGCGCCAGTGAGGTTTTAAGTGAGCAACCTGTCACTCGATTTTTCACAAAATGAATTCCAGCCGCTGGCTGCGCGTATGCGGCCGGTGACATTAGAGCAATATATCGGCCAGCAGCATTTACTGGCTGAAGGAAAACCATTGCCGAGAGCTATCCGGGCGGGGCAACTGCACTCCATGATTTTATGGGGGCCGCCTGGAACGGGGAAAACAACATTAGCTGAAATTATTGGACATTATGCGCAGGCGGATATTGAACGAATATCTGCGGTCACTTCCGGTATTAAAGAAATACGTGAATCTATTGAAAAAGCGCGTCAAAACCGGAATGCAGGGCGTAGAACGATTTTGTTTGTTGATGAAGTACATCGTTTTAACAAAAGCCAACAGGATGCTTTTCTACCACATATCGAAGATGGCACGATTACCTTTATTGGCGCTACGACAGAAAACCCCTCTTTTGAGCTGAATTCCGCATTACTCTCACGGGCGCGTGTTTATCTGCTTAAATCATTGACGATAGAGGAGATTGAACAAGTACTTGATCAAGCCATGAAGGATAAAGAGCGTGGTTATCATAGTCAGGATATTGTTTTGCCGGAAAACACTCGTCACATGGTTGCAGAGCTGGTTTCCGGTGATGCCCGTCGTTCGCTAAATCTGCTGGAAATGATGGCGGATATGGCAGAAACCAATACTCAGGGACAACGGGTTTTGACACTCGAGTTATTAAACGAAGTCAGCGGAGAGCGCAGCGCTCGTTTTGATAATAAAGGTGATCGTTATTACGATTTAATTTCAGCATTACATAAATCTGTGCGTGGCTCTGCGCCTGACGCTGCGCTTTACTGGTATGCCCGGATTATTACCGCTGGTGGTGATCCGCTATATGTTGCCCGTCGTTTACTGGCTATTGCTTCGGAAGATGTTGGTAATGCGGATCCCAGGGCAATGCAAGTCGCCATTGCCGCATGGGATTGTTTTACCCGGGTTGGGCCAGCAGAAGGTGAAAGGGCAATTGCTCAGGCGATTGTTTATCTTGCCTGTGCACCGAAAAGCAATGCTGTTTATACCGCGTTTAAAGCAGCGCTGGCTGATGCAAAGGAAAAGCCTGACTATGATGTTCCTGCTCATTTGCGTAATGCGCCGACAAAATTGATGAAAGAGATGGGGCTCGGTGAAGAATATCGCTATGCTCATGACGAACCTAACGCTTACGCTGCCGGTGAAGTTTATTTTCCGCCTGAAATGCGGGAAACCCGCTATTATCACCCGGCTAACAGAGGTTTAGAAGGCAAAATAGGTGATAAACTCGCCTGGCTTGCTGAACAGGATCAAAATAGCCCGATAAAACGCTATCGCTAATGTTGCTGTTACGGTAAGGTTGACGGGTAAAAATATCTTATGGCCCATAAACTTGTGGGTCTATTCACATCATCTAACTTAATAACGACAAGCACAGGACTAGCATGCTCGATCCAAACATACTGCGTAATGAGCTAGACGCAGTCGCCGAAAAACTGGCTCGCAGGGGTTATACCCTTGACGTGGATACGCTGCGCAAACAAGAAGAGCGCCGCAAAGTTTTACAAGTTGAAACTGAAACCCTGCAAGCAGAACGTAATTCCCGATCGAAAGCTATTGGTGCGGCAAAATCCCGTGGTGAAGATATTGATCCGTTACGTCAGGAAGTGAACCAGTTAGGTGAGAAGTTGGATACAGCGAAATCCGAACTGGAAAAACTTCAGGCTGAAATCCGCGATTTGGTGTTAAGTATTCCTAACATGCCAGATGACTCTGCACCGATAGGTAAAGATGAGAATGATAATCTGGAAGTGAGTCGCTGGGGTGAACCACGTAAATATGATTTTGAAATCAAAGATCATGTTTCATTAGGTGAACTGACAAATGGGCTGGATTTTGCCGCTGCCGTTAAGCTGACCGGCTCGCGCTTTGTGGTGATGAAAGGGCAGATTGCCCGTCTGCATCGTGCCTTGGCGCAATTTATGCTGAATCTTCACACCGAGCAGCATGGTTATCTGGAAACCTACGTTCCTTATCTGGTTAACCATGACACTTTATATGGTACAGGTCAGTTGCCTAAATTTGGTGAAGATCTTTTCCATACCAAGCCCTTAGAAGAGGAAGCAGCGAACCATTACGCACTGATCCCGACGGCTGAAGTGCCGGTAACCAACTTAGTTCGTGGTGAAATTCTGGATGAAAGCGAATTACCACTGAAAATGACAGCGCATACACCTTGCTTCCGTTCAGAAGCGGGTTCTTATGGCCGTGATACCCGTGGCCTGATCCGGATGCACCAGTTTGATAAGGTTGAATTGGTCCAGATTGTTCATCCTGAAGAATCAATGAATGCGCTTGAAGAGTTAACGAACCATGCAGAGAAAGTATTGCAATTACTGAACCTCCCTTATCGTAAGGTCTTACTGTGTACGGGTGATATGGGCTTTGGTGCATGTAAAACTTACGATCTGGAAGTGTGGTTGCCAGCGCAGAACACTTACCGTGAAATCTCTTCCTGTTCTAACATGTGGGATTTCCAGGCTCGCCGTATGCAGGCGCGTTTCCGTGGTAAAGACGATAAGAAGACTCAGCTGCTTCATACCCTGAATGGTTCTGGTTTGGCTGTTGGCCGTACTTTGGTTGCTGTAATGGAAAACTATCAGCAAGCAGATGGCCGCATTGAAATTCCAGAAGTATTACGTCCATATATGGGCGGATTAGAATATATCGGCTGATTATTTATTATGTTAATAAAAAAGCGCCAGTTTGGCGCTTTTTTATTGTCAGCCTTAAACCACCGCCTAAAGAGGTATTACCCTAATACATCAAAATTGTTAAATTCCAAACTTTCAGAATATGGTAGTGGTGGTGTCAATTCTGATCGTAACACCTTTATTTGAGACCAGCGTTCATTTTTATTTCCAATAAGTGATAAGGTAACAACTCAGTGAAAATACGGCTAAAACAACACTTTCATATTCTAATAGGATTGGCAGTAATATTGATCGGAACCCAATTGCTTAATACTTTAACTGGTGGCGCACTAAGCAATTTCGGTATCATTCCCCGATACGCTCAAGGATTAATGGGTATTCCATTATCTCCATTCTTACATGGTGACTGGGAGCATTTGTTCAGCAACCTTCCCGCATTATTAGTACTGAGTGCGTTACTTATGACACACTCCATTCGTTATTATGTGCTAGCCAGCCTATTTATTATCTTTATGGAAGGAACATTAGTCTGGTTATTTGGGCGCACTGCAATCCATATTGGGGCCAGTGGATGGATTTTTGGTTTATGGGGATTACTGCTGGCTAATGCCTTTTTCCTGAGAAGAGTAAAAGATTTCTTCTTTGCGATTCTCGTGTTTGTGTACTATGGCGGGATCGTATTTGGCCTGTTACCGTGGCAAGAGGATATTTCAACGGAAGGACATATTTTTGGCGTGATATCTGGGCTGATTTTCTCTTGGTTGTCAAAGAAATGGATAATAACGGGCCATTAGTTTTATGATATTGGGGATAGTAGATTATCCCCATTTCAGATATTCATTAACAATAAACAGTAAGTAAATAAACTTAGTCTTTATTCTAATAATAAATTACCATTTAAAATAGAATGACAACTTGGGATATTTAGGAATACAATATTGCGACTTTAAATCATATCTCATTTCTGAATTAAGAATCGTATTCCATATCATTCAACAGAATTCAATTTAACGCTGTTGCACTTATGTGAATCGACCCAATAGGAATATAAACAGGATATATTCAATGCGTAATAAACTCTTTCTTTGGCTGCTTGTTCTGCCATTAATATTAAGTTGTTATGGTGGCTGGCAATATTACCGAACCAGTGAGCTGACTGGGATCCTCAGCACGATGGAATTATTACATGCTGAGGCGGCACAGTTGTTGAAAACTGACCCCAACATTACAATGAAAATCAACGGCACTTCTTTTACCGCCAAACAAATCCTTAATAAAACAGATGAAATACTCAGTAGCGAAGAAGCCAAACTCAGTGAGTTTCAGGCAATTTTGGATCTAGGGACGATTGGCGGTGGTGTATTATCACTGTTGTTAGGTGGATGCGCGATCTTGCTGTGTATGCGTAGTGGTATTGTAGCCCGCAAATCCCGTGATGAATTATTGAAGGTATTTGATCGCTGTCGTCGGTTACTACCTTTTATTCTTGTCGGGCAGATGACATTGATTGGCCTCAGTATTTTTTCCCTGATCAGCTACGAAATACTTTGGTTTATCAATAATTTTGAAATGAAAGGTGGTGGGGGGAAAATTGTTGTCATTGCAGGCATAGCAGCATTGGCAATCCTGTGGTGCATCATTAAGGGTATTGTAAAACTCAAACACTGTTTTGCTATGTTTTCCCCTTCAGCTTCCCATTTGATGGGAAAACCCGTGACGCCAGAGGAAGCACCTGGTCTATGGCGATGGATCAATGAGTTAGCTGAACAAGTCGGTACAAAACCACCAGATAATATTGTTGTCGGTTTGACGGAATGTTTCTTTGTAACTTCCTATCCTGTCTGCATCAACAATGAACAGGTACTTGAAGGTCGTACCTTATACTTCCCGCTAATCTACGGAGCATTGTTGAGCCGTGAAGAATCCGCAGCGGTGATTGGTCATGAATTAGGGCACTTTACTGGTGAAGATACCACCTACAGTCTCCATTTTTCACCGATCTATGCAGGTATGAGTCGCAGCATTGATGTGATGATCAGTAACGTCAAAGATGGAGAAGATTACTATAGCCGTCTGGTTATGAGTCCTTCCATTTATTTGGGTATTTTCTTCATCCAACAGTTTGATTTTGCGGTTAATCATTGGAGCCGTATCCGTGAATATGCCGCCGATGCTGTGGGTGCCGGATTGAGTAGTACTCAGGCTATTTCTAGCTCTCTACTGCGTATTTCAGCGGTAAGCGAGGCAGTTAACAAGCAATTGTCAGCGTTGTTTGAAGGTAAATTGAAAGCCGATGATCTGTTGCCTGTCATTATTGATAACCTGCGTGAAAACGGCATTCCTGATGCGGGACAATTCTTGGAAAATGAGTTCACTCACCCAACGGATACCCATCCAACAACCAAATCACGTATTGAAGCACTAGAGCAACCCATAGATCAGGAGTTGCTGGATTATGCTTCGCGTCAGGTTGAAGCAGGATATTACGATAATATTGATGATCTGTTTGCCGATGCTAAAGCACTTTCGGTGGAACTGACGCAAAATCTGTCAGGTAAAATTGACGAGTATTATCAAGAACAGAAACAAATTTGGGAGGAGCAGGCGGCGGTGTCATCTGAAGCCGCCACATTGACCGTATCCAGTAAACGTAATCTTATGTTTATTCTGACTATAACCCTCATGATTATTGTGGGCAGTGGATTCCTCTTGTCTTTCATTATAGAAGGAACCAATTCAGAGAATATATTGGGGATACTTTCAATCTCCGCTGTAATTATCTTAGTGAATTTACTTTGTTTGTTATTCGCAATTATCATCTATAAACGCTGTAAAAACAGCATGATAATTTTGGAGCCAACAAAAATCAGTGGTCCTGATTTTCAGACGCCTTATCCTCTGCATAATATTATTGATTTCAATTATATGATGTTTGATTCTTTTTTCTTCAAAGTCAGTACATTAACACTGGAGCTGGCAGACAATGCCTCTCTGCCAGATATGACCCCTAAAAAACGCTTAGGTGGCGGAAAATTGAAGAAGAAAAAACGTCGTATCCTTTATAGCTTTGGAGGGACATTGAAAGTCAATGGCAAAAAAATATCTGATGAAAAATTCATTGAAATGATCCACAACTATCTTCAAGCGGCTCATGCACAACATGCTTTGAATCAGCATCAATTTGATTAATGACAACTAATAACCCGTTTATAATAACGGGCTGGCAATAATGGATATAACCACCGATTTTTGGATTTCGTATGGTTATATCCATTTTAACAAAGGATCAATTTCGGGTCGGAAAAGGAGAGTTCAATACCTCAATGACCAGTTCAATATCCTGCTGGAGTATAAAATAATCCAGAGAAGGGGGGATTCTCTGAATTATTTCAAAGATGCGGAGTTGTTCATAAAATATTATCTGGCTGATTTTAGTCAACTATATTAATTATGTTGACGTGATCGAGTAAATGATCGAAATGGGTGTGGAATAAATGAGTTACTTAGTTGATCAGGTTTAATTATCGCTGTAATATATTTAAATTTCTTTATGTATATTAAAAATAGTATTTATATTTCAGTGGATTATATTATTTTCATGAATATTATTTTGTTGATTTTAAGGAAATGAATATGATCTGTGACATAAACGTTGAATTTTAGTTAGTACATATTTTCTAAATAGTGATCTTCATTTATGACATATATCCGGGCTTTATTTGGAAACGGATGCTTATATTCACTATCAGCTTTTAATTGGTAATCCTGTTTGCCGTATGTAAGTGCGTTTCTAGCTAATGTTTTTATTTAAACACCTAAAGTATTGAGTCTATATATGGGCGGCTTAGAATATATCAGCTGATTATTGTGTTAATAAAAAAGCGTTAATTTGACGCTTTTTTTATTTCTTCATTATTTACTCATTTACTGGGAATCCGGTTACTGGATTTAGTGAATATTAGGTATAAATTTTAGTTAATCAAAGTGGATGGTTTTCTCTTCTGATAAAAATATTACGGTAAGATGAATAATAACTGGCTAAAAATAGCGGCATAGAGATTAAAAGACCTAAACCTAAAGGAATTGCGGAGATAATGTAAATTATGCCAATAGTCATGAAGAATAGGAAACCTGGTAACAAATTCTTTTTCACAGCTTCCAGGCTCATTGATATGGCAGTGCCGAATTTCAAATTATGGGTAATGATTAATGCTGGTGCAAACCAGGTCAAAGCGATGGCGACGATGCAGAAGATAAATAGAACAAAGGTACTGAGAGATAGCGCAGATAGGCTATGTTGAAGCATTTCGGCTGAAATGTTCCCTTGTTGGATGGATAATAAGGTATGAATCATTGTGCTGCCGCCGACGATGAGTGCTGAGATTATGCCAAGTATTATAACACCAGCTGATAAAGCACCAACGCAAAGCAGTGATGTAAAATTTTTCTGAAATCCATTGAATAACAGCACTAGCTCAAATTGTCCGGTAGTTCTCTGTTTTTCACACACAGCAATAATACCACCAATAAATATTGGGCCTAAAACTCCAGCGAACAACCCAAGAAGAGGAATAATCTGGAGACCCATTATAATAACCAGATAGATAATATTGAGCAGTACCCACATGCCTAATTTGTCTTTGACGAGACTCCATGCTTGACTAATCCAGGTTATCCCATTTCCGCTACTAACGGACAGGCCACCAGGAATAAACACTTCTGTATTGTCAGGTATAGTGTTGGGATTAGAGTTTAGATCTTGATTATTCATGAACTTTTCCAGTTTATCTGTTAGTTAACAATATGCTAAATAGCCTTTTCCTGTCTTCATTTGAGAAGATATCACTATTTGAGAAATCTGATGTATATATTATATTAATTTCGTTAATCGACAAGTGCTAATTATAATGAATAAAACAAAAATATTGGTCAATTTAAATTAAATTTGTTGCTATGTGTTTCTAATTGTATCAAATTGCAAATAATTGTAACAAAATGTTTCAATGTATTTTAATGGCTGAGTTTAGTTGAAACATATCCCTGAAATCATAAATTTTAATTCTATTTTTGTTTTTTTATGTAGAATGAAATTTCGTATTAGTAATGAGTTATTGATATTTTAATATTAAGAAGGAGTGTATATGTCAGACTTAATCTATTTAATCTTGAAGGGCCAAAAGCAGGGGTTGATATCGGCAGGTTGTTCGTCTATAGATTCAATAGGAAATAAAGGTCAATTGGGTCATATAGACCAGATACTCGTATATAGTCTTTCTCACTCTCTAACCAGAGAGCAGAATGTCAATCATCATCCTATAACATTTAAAAAACCTATTGATAAGTCATCACCGCTTTTGGGGGTGGCGATTGCAGATAATGAAATATTAGATGCGTTCTTTGATGTTTGTAGAACGAATCACTCTGGGATTCAGGAGTTGTATTACACCATAAAAGTGATTGGGGCGACGATAACTGATTTAGCTGTTTATCATCCTCATTCGATAACGCATGCAGGTTCACAGCCGCAAGAAACGATCTCTTTGCGATATAAGAGTATCACATGGACTCATCATATAGCAGGGACTAGTGCTTATAGTATTTGGGATGATCGCATTTATTAATTTATTTGCAGGTAATATAGTTTTATTTTACCTGCAAAAATTATCTATTTTTCCTATAAAATATCTTATGTGAAACCCAATATGGAATATAGCAAAGTAGGGCAAGGATTAAGGATGCAAATTACAATGGATCATTAATATCTATATTGATAATTAGAACGCGGTAAAAATTAAAAACGTACATATGGAATGTTATATAGACAAGTACAACTAATCTCAGCGGAAAAATTGCAATAATCATTATTGGCTTGTAGAAGCTACTTTGAAAAAATACAAAGGAATCATCATAATCAAAGAAAATAAAATGTAGAGATAAAATATTGCTTATATCTTTAGTATAGCTGATTGTTGATCATTAATTTATTCATTTATAAAGTCACCATTTGTTTTTCCTATAATGTCTGCTGTGTGCGATCATGCAGGTAATGGTACACAACCAAGATAGTACAAAAGGACTGTAAAACATGAAGTCATTATCTGATATGGACACACCCAAAAATGGAATCCGACTAGTATAGAAAACATGTATATGGAAAAGATTAGATGCTACCATAAGCAATACAGCTAAAAAATTAATGTAGACATCATCGGGGGTTAAAAGTTTTTTAAAAGCAACGTATAGAGGATAAAATGCAAGTAAAGAAAAAATAATGTATAAATAATCTACCATTCTATCCTTCCTTCAATACGATTTATATTGCCCGTAAACGGTATTCAGGTCACCTGTGATTTCTAAAGCTATCTCTTTATAATTCATAGTTTCTATACCTTGTCGTTTTAAACCATCAAGCAGACAGCATTATTATACCGATATAATATGATCTGTATTTCCTATAAGTGATATTTGCATGATTCATTAATTTAATGAATCATTACTTATAACCCATTAGATTAAATTGCCTTTATATTTATCTGATAACAATCCTCCTTGCTATTATATAAGGAATGCAGCTTAAATAACCTAAAGCAAAAGAATAATAGTGCAAAAAATCATTATCAGCTATATCGACATTAAAAAGAGGTATTGAATCGAAATTAAAAACATAAAAATGAAATGCCGAAAAAATCAATGGCAATATTATTGCGTAAAGATGAGGATAAAAATCGGGTGATATTAATAGTTTTTTTATACAAAAATAAACAGGGAATAATAAAATCAAAGACAGTGAAACATAAGCTGAATTCATCAGTAGTTCCTCATTTGACCATATATAGTATTTATATCACCAGCAATTTCTAAAATTATATCTTTTGTACTCATCATCTTAATTCCTTGGTTTTTTAATCCCCAAAGCAGATCAGCATTTATATACCGATATAGTCTTTGATTATCTGGTTCGAGCTTGTAGTAAAATAATTAATAGATTATTAGTTAGTTAAACCTTATCGATAAAATCTCTTATGTGCAACCCAATATGGAATATAGCAAAGTAGGGCAAGGATTAAGGATACAAATTACAATGGATCATTAATATCTATATTGATAATTGGAACGCGATAAAAATTAAAAACGTACATATGGAATGTTATATAGACAAGTACAACTAATCCCAGCGGAAAAATTGCAGCAATAATTATTGGCTTGTAGAAGCCACTTTGAAAAAAATACAAAGGAATCATCATAATCAAAGAAAATAAAATGTAGAGATAGATCATTGCTTATATCCTTAGTATAGCTGATTGTTGATCATTAATTTATTAATTTATTAATTTATAAAGTCACCATTTGTTTTTCCTATAATGTCTGCTGTGTGCGATCATAAATGTAATAGTGCACAACCAAGATAGTACAAAAGGACTGTAAAACATGAAGTCATTATCTGATATGGATACACCCAAAAATGGAATCCGACTAGTATAGAAAACATGTATATGGAAAAGATTAGATGCTACCATAAGCAATACAGCTGAAAAATTAATATAAACATCATAGGGGGTTAAAAGTTTTTTAAAAGCAACGTATAGAGGATAAAATGCAAGTAAAGAAAAAATAATGTATAAGTAATCTACCATTCTATCCTTCCTTCAATACGATCTATATTGCTCATAAACGGTATTTAGGTCACCTGTGATTTCTAAAGCAATCTCTTTATAATTCATCGTTTCTATCCCTTGCTGTTTTAAGCCAACAAGCAGATCAGCATTAATATACCGATATAATCGCTGATTATCTGGCTCTAGCCTGTAACCTAATAATCCATTT